>NZ_JBQCDF010000153.1:0-2854 GCF_051961495.1 Cytophaga sp.
CCAAACAATTTCCAGGCCAGCATGGATTTGGAGATATTGGTGCCGCGATCGTTATAAAGACAGCTGTGTATTACGTTATGGCCGCGGGCTGCCAGCACGCGGGCCACTGATGAGCCTAAAAAGATATTGCGCAAATGCCCCAGGTGCAGCGGCTTATTGGTGTTGGGCGAAGAATACTCAACCATTACCTTCTCTCCTTTGCCGTCTTCCAGCTGTGCATAGTCTGGTTGCAGGAAGGAACGATATAATTGTTCAACCCATAAGGAGTCGTTAAAAACAATATTCAGAAATCCCTTAACAACATTAAAAGACGAAACAATGGAAGGAATATCACTGGCACAGAAAGCACCGATACGTGCACCAATCTGTTCTGGCGCTACTTTCGCCTGTTTGATGTAGGGAAAAACAACCAGCGTAAGAGAACCTTCAAAATCCTTGCGTGTTGGTTCAAGTAAAATAGTCGAGGCATCAACAGAGATGGAAAATTCTTTCAATAAGCCTTTGGCTATGGATTCTTTTAATAAGAACGCAGGATTCATAAACAATTTTGTAAGTGTATTGAACTACAAAGATGCTTATTTTTTTGCTGAATTCGCACAATAAAATACAATTGATATCAGCATACAGACCTTTTAGAATACTGCTATCTATCAATGGTTTAAATAAAAACGGCCAATTTCAATATTATTTTTACCGACTTTCATAAGAATCGATTGCATAGTATTTTTTTTTATGTGATTATTGCAAACATTTAGCACTATAGCGCCATCATACATGGATAAATATTTCGACTTAATTGACCAGACATTCTATTTCCCGACAGAAGAATTCAAGCTGGTTAATAATGAATTGCATTTCAATGATTTCCCTTTAATGGATGTGATCAAACAATATGGCACGCCATTAAAACTGACATATTTGCCTAAAATCAGTTCTCAGATTTTAAAAGCAAAGCAATGGTTTAACCAGGCTATTGCTGATAATAATTATTCGGGAACATATACTTACTGCTATTGCACAAAATCATCACATTTCAGCTTTGTATTGAATGAAGCACTGAAGAATGATATTCATATTGAAACATCATCGGCCTACGATATTCCCATTGTGCGAATCTTATTTGAGAACAATAAAATCTCAAAAGACACCAACATTATCTGCAATGGTTTCAAGCGTGTTGAGTATACCGATTACATTTGTGACCTGATCAATGATGGCTTTAACTGTACGCCGATTCTGGATAACCTGGAAGAGATCCTGGCGTATGAAAAAGGCGTGGAAACCACCTGTAACTTAGGTATACGCTTAGCTACAGATGAAGAACCTAAATTCGAATTCTATACATCACGCTTAGGTTTCCGATATAATGACGTGGTGCAGTTCTATAAAGAAAAAATAGAACCGAATCCAAAGTTCAAATTAAAGATGCTGCATTTCTTCATTAACACAGGTATTAAAGATACTACATATTACTGGAGTGAATTAAGCCGCTTTGTACATATGTACTGTACAATGAAGAAGATTAATCCGGATATGGATAGCATTGATAT
Source organism: Cytophaga sp. (assembly GCF_051961495.1). Taxonomy (NCBI): domain Bacteria; kingdom Pseudomonadati; phylum Bacteroidota; class Cytophagia; order Cytophagales; family Cytophagaceae; genus Cytophaga; species Cytophaga sp. Next base: position 1,551 of record NZ_JBQCDF010000153.1, read on the forward strand.
TGGTGGAGGTTGGCCAATAAAAACATCGGTACATTTTGAATACGATTACAAATACATGGCTGATCAGATTGTAAAAACAATCAAGCGTGTATGTGATGAAGAAGGTGTACCTACGCCAAATATATTTACAGAATTCGGCAGCTTTACTGTTGGTGAAAGCGGCGCTGCCGTGTATTCTGTATTGGGAAGCAAGCTACAGAACGACAAGGAAGAATGGTACATGATCGATAGCTCTTTTATTACTACACTGCCTGACGTTTGGGGCTTGAGCCAGAAATATTTATTGCTTGCCGTGAATGGCTGGGATAAGCCTTATAAGAAAGTAAAGCTTGGTGGTATTACCTGCGACAGCATGGATTATTACAACTCAGAAGCACACCAGAACCTTGTATTCATGCCGGAACTGGATGAAAAAGAACCAACGTATATTGGCTTTTTCCATACAGGTGCATACCAGGAATCTTTGGGTGGCTATGGCGGTATCCAGCATTGTCTGGTACCGGCTCCTAAGCATATCCTGATCAATAAGGATGAAGCCGGTAACTACACGCACGAACTCTTTGCTCCTGAACAGACCAAGGAAAGCATGCTGAAGATATTGGGGTATAAGGCTTAACGCCGAAGGCGAAAGGCTTAAAGCTGTTGCGTATAAAATTCCAAATAACAAAAAGCAAACTCCCCAAACGCATTAAAGCTTAAAGTAAGAGCCTCATGAATTTAATTCGTGAGGCTCTTTTTACTTTAAGCTTTTCCGCATTTAGCTTTAGGCCTTAAGCCTTAGGCTTTAAGCCCAAAATCAGCTCCGCTGCTTCCAGCAACGAATCTACTTTATACTTTGCACTTGTTTCAGTATTCGGAAATTCTTCAATAAGGATCGTTGGAATGTTCAGTTTATTTGCTGGAATGATGTCGCGCTCACGGTCACCTACCATCCAGGATTGAGCGATATCAATGTCGTATTTGGCAATGGCTTTTTCAAACATCAGTGACCCTGGTTTGCGGGACAAAGATTCTGAAATGGTTTGGTGGTATGGGGAATAAAAATATTCATCAATTAAGTTACCTGATTCCTGATCAAAATAATCGTGGCATTTGTACACGTCTTCGTGCTGATAAATCCCCTTTGCAATACCCGACTGATTTGTAATGATGATCAGTAAATAACCAGCTTCTTTCAGCATTTTAAGCGCTGGAATAACGCCATCTATGATCTTGAATTCTTCAACTTTGTAGGTGTAATTCACATTATCAACATTGATAACTCCATCCCGATCTAAAAACACGCACTTTTTTTTCATTCTTCA
>NZ_JBQCDF010000154.1:0-9093 GCF_051961495.1 Cytophaga sp.
ATAGCTGCTTTCGTACTAAAACCGGAATACAATACTCTGTATAACTCTTTCTTTTTGATTACAACTTTTTCAATACAAGGTGAGCCTATTTGTAATGGATGTAGTTGTTGGATACGTTCTTTTGCATTTTCTATGGTTGAAAAAGATCCTAACTGCAATAAATACCCTTTGGGGCGTTGTATGGATTCAAGATCCTGCGTATAAAAACCTATAGAAAGATTTTTCTCGGGTTGCTTTTTTATTTCCTCTGGTTGAGTGGTATCATCAACTTTTTCAATTTTAACCTGAATAACCCCATCACGAAGCATGTCCAGTGATTTTGCAGCAATGAATGAAACATCAATAAGTCTGTTCTTGGAGAATGGTCCGCGGTCATTCACAGTTACAATGACGTGATTTCCATTTTTCAAATTCGTAACTTTTAATTTTGTACCAAAAGGAAGAGTTCGGTGTGCAGCAGTGTATTTGTGCTGATCATATTTTTCTCCGGAGGCAGTTTTTTTGCCCTGAAATTTATTTGCATAATAACTCGCATTGCCAATATTTTGACCTGATTGAGCAAAAATGTGAATGGGAAATAAAATCAGAAGCAGTGAATAAGAAAGAAAAAAAGAAGGTTGTTTTTTGATAATCAGGTAGTTTAATACCCCTTTAAAGAATCTTACATACCTCATTGTTAATGGCAATTTTATTTGTAATTTAAAGAAAATAAATTAGTTTTACTTACATAGTAAATTTAACTTTTGAATTGTGGAAGAGAAAAAAGACAAGGATAATGTGGAGATTTATTCTCAGCGTGTCAAGGCGGGCAAAAGAACCTATTTTTTTGATATTAAATCAACCCGTTCCAATGATTATTATTTGACAATTACCGAGAGTAAGAAACGGTTCAAAGATGACGGCTATTATTACGAAAAACATAAGATATTTCTATATAAGGAAGATTTTAGCAAATTTATAGAAGCCTTAAAGCAGTCAGTGGATTATGTTAAAACAGAGTTGATGCCTGATGTAAATTTTGATGAATTTGATAGAGCAGAAGATGAAGAAGAAGAGAGTACTGGTTCGTTGGATACAGATTTGAAATGGGATTAATTTCTTACATATAAAAAATTGTTCTAACATCTAAATATTCTATTTTTTGTACATTAAAAAAATTTTTTAGCGAATATTAACTACTTTTGTGTATTCGTTAAATTAAATTTTTTATAAAATGAGTTTACAATGTGGTATAGTTGGTCTTCCAAATGTCGGTAAATCAACTCTTTTCAATGCACTTTCAAATGCCAAGGCAGAAGCAGCAAATTATCCCTTTTGCACAATTGAACCGAATGTAGGGGTTGTTACTGTACCGGATTCCAGATTAGCTATATTAGAGTCGTTAGTTAAGCCAGAAAGAGTTTTGCCGGCCATTATTGAATTTGTGGATATCGCTGGGTTGGTAAAAGGCGCAAGTAAAGGAGAAGGTCTTGGTAATCAGTTCTTAGCTAATATTCGTGAAGTGGATGCCATTGTACATGTTATCCGTTGTTTCCACGATGATAATATTATTCACGTAAATGGGAAAGTTGACCCTATTTCCGATAAAGAGATTATAGAGACAGAACTACAACTTAAAGATTTAGATTCTGTTGAAAAGAAACTATCAAAAGTAGAGCGTGCTGCTAAAACAGGCGATGCAAAGGCTAAAAAGGATTTGGCAACCCTTACTTTGTACCGCAACCATTTATTGGAAGGTAAAAATGCTCGTTCTTTAGATTTGCCACAGGAAGATAAAGTAGTTTTGGACGATTTACATCTTCTAACTATTAAGCCGGTAATTTATGCGGCGAATGTAGACGAAAAATCATTACCTGATGGAAATGAGTTTGTTGAAATTCTTAGAAAAGAAGTTGAAAAGGAAAATGCCCAGGTTGTGATCGTTTGTGCTGCAATCGAAGCTCAGATACAAGAACTAACAGATCCTGAAGAAAAGGCACTATTTCTTCAGGAATATGGTTTAACTGATTCAGGATTGAATCGTTTGATCCGTGCATCATATAGCTTGCTTGATCTTATCACGTACTTTACAGCAGGAGTTAAAGAAGTCAGAGCATGGACCATCACCAAAGGATGGAAAGCACCTAAAGCGGCTAGTGTGATACACAATGATTTTGAAAAAGGATTTATTAAAGCAGAAGTAATAAAGTTAAAAGACTACGAAACGTACAAGTCTGAATTAGGGTGTAAAGAAGCCGGAAAGATATCTATTGAGGGCAAAGAATATCTTGTTCAGGATGGCGACATTATGCATTTCAGATTCAACGTGTAAGTAGTTAAAAGTAATGATTGTTAAATATTTTTAATTTAATCACCGTATGAGAGTTCGTTTAATATTTGGGTTGGTAAATAAGGGATCGTATGTTCCTTTTCACCATCAGTATTTAATCTCTGAGTTCTTGACTCCATATATCGATAAATACCTGAAGTCGATTAAAGAACCATCAAGAGTATTTTATAATTTCTCTGCTCTGAAAGGGCAGACAAGAGTAGGAAAAGAAGGTTTACACTTCTATTCAAGTAAGGTAACATTGATTTTCTCTTCAAATGATCCGGCATTGGTCGAATCATTGGTAAATCAATTGTTTAATGAAACAGAAGTACATCTTGGTAAACTGATATTGAACCCGATCAATGTTGATCAGGAGCAATTGGCAGATTTTACAAATGAAATGAAATATATTTGTTTGTCACCTCTTGCTATCATTACACCTCAGGATAATCCCGTAGATGCAAAGAGATTTATAAATCCTTCTTTTGATGTATTTTCAGATGCATTGTATGAAAACACATTGAATAGAATGGAACGTGCTGGTTCTACTCCGGATGAAATCGCTCAGTATTTTCAATTTCAGTTAGTACCTGATAAGGAATACTTAACAAAGATCAAAGGTGAAGAGAAAAAGTTTGCACGTATCTTCCCGGTATTTATTGATGATGAAAAGTATGAAGTAAGAGGCTATACATTTCCTTTCACTTTCTACGCGCATCCTAAAGTACAGGAGTTTGTGTTTACTTGCGGGTTTGGTGTATTTGGTGAAAAAGGATTTGGTATGCTTGATATTGCAAATACAGATCCGAATTTGAGAATCGTTCCGTATCCAATCAAGAAAAAAGAATAATACATTGTCTATGGTCTAACGACCGTAGAATCGCTTACTATAATAGCCTATGGCACGATCGTACATTTCTCCCTGAGCACGGGCGTATACGATTATGTCGTAGGCATTTTCAGTTAAAGAGGAGTTCCCTTCAAAATAAACATCATCTCTTATTCCAGCTGTTACAACACTATAGGCATAGTTGTAATAGCCCTGCTTCAATAAAAAAGCACCACTATAATATTTTTCTTCAGCGTTATAGGTAAGCTTGTATTCTGGTAATGTTTTCCAATTCGAAAACCTTCCCGTTAAATAAACATCGCCGGGTGCCGGTGTTGGACTTGATAGCTGAAAATGCACCATTACGTAATCTGGATCTGTGGTCTTATTCAGGTTCTCATACAATTGAGGATAATAAGCGCCATTGATATCATCATAAAATGCATATGCCACATTATTCCTGGTCTTTTCCGGGAGTATCCAGGCATCACAGATTTCATTGGTCCGTTGAATCCGTCCTACATAAATACCACTGAATAGAACACTTCTTAAATCGAAATAACGGAATTCATTGCCTCCGTTAAAGGCATTTTCATTATTATAAAACTGGTAATCCAGGATCTTTTCATAGTCCCTTACAAACACAGGTTTTAAATTCGTGATGGCATTATAATCTTTGAAATTCTGGCGAAGACGCACCTTAACATCGTTATAAGGATTGGCAAGATTTATCTGAGCGTAATTGATTTCAAAATTTACCTGTTGTTTTTTAAATGCATCTACCGGATTAGTTGAACGAGAGATAACAGCTCCTATTCCAGCTATGTTTTCATAAACGACAAACTGGCGGGTGAGTACAACATCGTCTTCATTATAATTTCTATATACTTTAATTAAAAAATTACCGCTGACCTTTACTTTAGGCATCGGTATGGTATAATGAAAATAAGAAACTCTTGTTTTAAAAGACATTTCACCATCAGGTGCACGATACTCATTGAAATCATACAGATATTGGCTTGCTGCTAAATAAGACGGGGTCCAGTCTGCATTGTAATGATAAATCTTATAATAGAAGAATTGCTGTTCTGTATTTAGTTCATCAAACTCCAGAATTAAGCGCGTATTCTGATCGAATGGAGTAATAGGAACACCTCTTGAGCCATCCGGTTCAGCATAAAATAAAACAGACTTAATTTTATCCGAGTAAATTTTATCTTCAGGTGTAATGTCTTCAGCAAATACCTGATAAGAATAAAGTGCAATGCAAGTAACGGATAATAAAAATCTAAGCATATGATTCATTTAATATTATTGTTCTAACTTTTCTATTGAAGCTTCCCATTCATTCTGAACCCGGGTAAGTTCTTTATCAATTTTATCAAATTCCATGCTAGCTTTTGCTAATCTGTCCGGATTGCTATATACATCAGGTTTGGCTAATTCTTCTTCTGCAAGAGTTTTCTGATGTTCAAGAGACATAATCTGTTCTTCCAGCTTAGCAATTAATTGCTGAATCTTTTTTGTTTCCTGATTAGCAGCTGGGCTAGGAGGCGTTTTTTTCTTTTCAGCCGGAACTTCTTTTTTTTCTTTTACTGGAGCAGCTGTGTTTCCTGATTTGATATTTTCTACCCAATACTTGTATTCATCATATGTTCCCGGATAATCTTTGATCTTATGATCTTCAATATACCAGATCTTGTTCGCTACTTTAGACACAAAGTGTCTGTCGTGACTGATAACGATAAGTGTACCTTCATATTGCTGTAAAGCTTGTATCAGGATGTTTACAGAAACCATGTCTAAGTGGTTGGTAGGTTCATCCAGCAATAAGTAGTTGGCGTCTGAGATCAATGTTTTTGCTAATGCTACGCGTGATTTCTCTCCGCCTGATAAGACTTTGATTTTTTTAAATACGTCATCACTGGAAAACAGAAAACAACCCAATACATTTCTTAGTTCTGTTTCACTCCTGTTCGAGCCATGTTGCTTTAACTCTTCAAGAATTTCATTATTGATATTTAGTGATTCCAGCTGATGCTGTGCATAGAAAGATGAAATCACATTATGCCCGAGGTTTACTTCTCCCTCAACACTCTCGCCACCTGTTAAGATGCGGAGTATGGTTGATTTACCTTTTCCATTTGCACCGATCAGAGCAATCTTATCACCGCGTTCTATTTTGGCATCTGTATTTTTTAAGATGTGCAGATCGCCGTAGCTTTTAGAAATGTTTTTTAATTCATTGATCACTCTTCCGGGCTGTGTCTTGAAGGTAAAGCGGAAATTTACAGACTGGTTATCTTCAACAACATCTTCTATCAGGTCCATTCTATCGAGCGCTTTCACACGCGACTGCACTTGTGTGGATTTACTTGCTTTAGCTTTGAACCGTTCAATGAATCGTTCGGTCTGTTTTATTTTTGCCTGTTGGTTTTCAAATGAAGCTTTTTGAATTTCGGAACGTAGTTCTTTTTCTTCTAAGTAGAAGCTGTAATTACCAGCGTATATGTTTAGTGTTTGCTGTGATACTTCAACAATTGTTTTGACACAGTTATCAATAAATTCACGGTCGTGGGAAACTACGATAACGGCACCTTCATAATCTCGCAAATAATTTTCCAGCCATTGAATAGAGGGTAAATCCAAGTGGTTGGTAGGTTCATCAAGCATCAGCAAGGCAGGTTTTGCTAATAGCATCTTTGCCAGCATAACACGCATTCTCCAACCTCCGGAAAAATTCTTTAAAGGTTTGTGTAAATCATTTGTAGAGAATCCTAAGCCTTCTAATATTTTTTCTGCTTTGGATTGTATCGTATATCCCTCAAGTGCCTGAAATCTTTCCTGCAAGGCACTTAGCTTTTCAATTAATTCATCTGTGTATTCAGTTTCCATTTTATGGATCAGCTGATCCATCTGAATCTGAATTTTTGTAGCCTCTTCAAAGGCTTCCATCGCTACAACCAGAATGCTTTCATCACTTTGAAAGGATAACAGATCCTGATTTAAAAAGCCAATGGAGCAATCTTTACTTTTCTGAATATTTCCTTCATCAACGGAATATTCACCGGTGATAACTTTTAATAACGTTGATTTACCGGTACCATTCGCACCAATCAAACCGATTTTATCCTTAGGTTTAATCTGAAGCGTAACGTTGCGGTACAAAGCACGACCGCCAATGAAGTAAGAGATATTATTTAATGTTAACATACTGCAAAATTACCGAAAAATAAGCAGTAAAAATATTTGTTTGTATGAATTCAGTACGAAATAGTATCTTTGATTTCATAAATTATTTGATTGATAACCTGATGAACAAGAAACCGCATTTTGATGATATATACATGGAACTTGCAGTGAACCTGGCAAAAAAATCTCATTGCATTAAACGACATGTCGGTGCAGTTCTGACAAAAGATACCCGTATCATCTCAATTGGTTATAATGGTCCTCCGGAGAAAACGCATAATTGCGACGAAGAGTGGCCGGAAGAAGGTTGCCCCAGAGATTCAAAAGGAAGTTGTTCATTAGCATTACATGCGGAAGAAAATGCAATTTTATATGCAGTAAAAAATGGAACAGAAGTGAAAGGAGCAACCATTTATGTGACACTTTCACCATGCATTTCCTGTGCCCGGTTATTATTTGCTTCAGGTGTAAGAAAAGTTATTTATCTGCATTCTTATGCTGAATACAAAGGTTTGCCTGTGGACGAAGGCAATGCGTTTTTAGAAAAATTCGGAGTCGAAGTTGAAAAATATAAAGGTGATTTATCTATTCTGCAGAACATGAATTGAAGCTGTTAAAATAGTGCAAATTGAAAAGAGCTCTTAACAAACAATCGTTAAGAGCTCTTTTATTTTAGATGATATTTACTTCAGGTTCCAGATCGATTCCAAACATTTCTTTGACTGTTTTGCGCACTTCCAATGAGAGATCGACAACCTCTTGTCCGCTTGCGCCGCCATAATTGACAAGTACCAATGCTTGTAATCGATGTACGCCGACCTTGCCTATCGTTTTACCTTTCCAGCCGCTGCGTTCAATCAGCCAGCCTGCAGGAACCTTGATCATTCCGGAATGTAAACCCGGGTAAGAAACGATGTCGGGAAACTGCTGTTTTAATTTGTCGAACTGTTGTTGAGGGATCTCAGGATTTTTAAAGAAACTACCTGCATTGCCAAGTTGTGCTGGATTTGGAAGCTTGCTTTTACGGATTTCAATAACAGCAGTACTTACATCACGTATAGTAGGAGAGATAATCTTTTTTTCATCGAGTATCTGTTGAATGGCTCCATAAGAAGTGTTAACAGCTGCCTGTTTTTTTAATCTGAAAACTACCTGAGTAATGACATATTTACCCTTTGCTTGCTTTTTAAAGATGCTTTCACGATACCCAAATGCACAGTCTGCGGCTAAGAAACGGTTTTTGCTCTTATTTTCTATTTCAATACATTCTACGGATTCGATGGTGTCTTTAACTTCTGCTCCATACGCACCAATATTCTGAATAGGGGAGGCACCTACAGTACCAGGTATAAGAGACAGATTTTCAATTCCTGCCCAGCCTTTGTTTACACAGTATTGAACAAATTCATGCCAGTTCTCGCCGGCACCACATTTTACAAGGATTGTAGCGTCGTCTTCGGATAAAACCTGTATACCTTTGATTTCGTTTTTTAGTACAGTCCCTTCGTAATCTTTTGTGAATAGTAAATTGCTGCCGCCTCCTAAAATCAGCATCGGTAATCCGGTCTTTTCAACTTCCTCTAGTAGAGAAATTAATTCCTTTTCTGATTTGAAAACCGCAAAGGAATTTGCGTGTGCAGATATTGAAAAAGTATTGTATTTTTTTAAGTCTTTTCCGACTTCGAATTCTGGTTTCATGGGTGTTATTTTCTTGGAGGAACAAACTTCAACATTTAGAAGATAAGGTTCAAATTCTTTGCTTGAAATTGAATTTTGAAGAATAAAATATGTTTTTTTCAGAGTTATGGAACTTTTTTTATTTGTAATAATTCTAAATTGCAATGTTTATATATTTTAGGAATTCATAAAATTAAGTAAATCAAGTTTTTGCATTATACCAAACTGTAAAATGTTGCTTTATTGCGTGTAGACCAAGAAAAAATGTTTGAATAATCGAAATGGCATGATAGATTTGTAGGTCTTTTAGGCAAAGTATGGCCCAAATTTCGGAAAAAACAGTGTTAAACATGTCCAGATTACCTATTCTGATGAGTAGAATTTCGAGATCCTTCCTTACGTTAGCAGTATTCTCCATTGTAGCTCTATCTAGCTCATTTTCAGCTTTTTCAGATACAACAGCGACAGCTGCTTCGGCAACGGCAAATCCTGCTTTAATAAGCCAGGGCGAGCAATTATTCAAGGCTAATTGTAAATCTTGCCACAAAATCCACACGGATGCGGTAGGTCCAGCTTTGTCAGGCGTAACAAAACGCAGAAAAGCTGATTGGATTTACAGTTGGGTACACAATTCAAGAAAAATGATTGATGCCGGTGATAAAACAGCGGTTGAACTTTACAACAAGTTCAATAAAGCTGAAATGACCAGCTTCCCAACATTAGCAACTGCCGACATAGATGCAATCCTTGCATATGTTGAATCAGTTCCTGCAGAAACAACTCCAGTTGTTGATCCTAACGCACCTAAAGTTGATCCTAATACACCACAAGGTGGGCAGTATGATACGGTCATTCTTTCATTGATCATTGTTGTTCTGATTCTGGTATTGGTTGCCATGATCATCTTCTTAACGGTAATCAAGCGTTACCTGAAGGAAAGGGAAGGTAAACTGGATGCTGAAGACAAAGAACTGGTAGACCAGAAATTTGATATTATTGCTCTTGTTAAGAGCAAAGCATTTATCGGGATTCTTATTGCAATATTGGTTATTGTTTCTGTAAGAGCTTGCTGGATCAGCGCTCA
>NZ_JBQCDF010000155.1:0-17576 GCF_051961495.1 Cytophaga sp.
ACTTGTCCTTCCGCTTTCGCTTCCGGTTTGTGTTACGCTTCTTATCTCTAATCAGCTAACTCTTATCTCCATTTATCCAGCTTAACCTTCCGTCTCGCTTTATTATCCTCACGTTTATTCTCTAACGGGTTGCAAAGGTAAAACCTTTTTCTTTTAAAACAAACCCTTTTAAAAATTTATTTCAAAATTTAACTCTTAACCTTTCAATACTATTCCAAAACACCGTTCGCGTTTTATCGGGTTGCAAAGGTGATACTTTTTATCGCATTATCCAAATATCATACGAAAGTTTCTTATCCCTTTCTTGTACTAAATTTAGATGAGTTAAACTGATATTTTGAATGAACGTTCCCCAAAAGTGCCTTGTTATCGATTTGGGAGTGCAAAGGTAGGTTTTTAAATTTCAGAATCCAAATGGGAATTTGAATTATTTTAATTGCTTATATACCGGTACGGTACTGCAGGGTTCTCCGTACATGATACTTGACACCACCGGAAGTAGTTTATTAGTGAGTTCAACATACGCAGAAACAGGTACTTCTAATTTTCCGCAGCCCTTAATTACAACTTTCGCCTGTGCAAAATCTGTTGCATTTATATGAGTAATTGCCTCTGAAAATATTTTTGCATGCAGGTCTTTTAGTGTCCCAAAAACAACTAAATGGGCATAAGGCTGAAGTTTTGAGGCAAGCAACATATACGCCCAGGTTGGAATAATCGCATCAACAGAACATGTGATGGCTACATTTTTATCTTTGTATTGCTCCCAATTGTGCTCTTTCAGAAATGCGCGAAAGTCTTTTTCCTTTAAAATAATACCTTCATATAAGTAATGTTTTATGTCAAAAAGCACTTTTTCGCCTGCATGAAAATAATCTTCCAGATCGATTGTGATCAAACCACTTTGCTGAACTTTATTTATAATGGTATCTGTACTCATATTTTTTCAAATTTTCATGAATTCACCTTGCTGTTGGTATGAAATTCCTTGATGTAGTTGGGTTCGAAATAAGCAATATCTTCAAAAGTTCCTTTCTGAAATTTTTCATATGCCTTCTTCCCCATAAATTGTGCGGATGGGTACGCGTCTGTTGCAAACAATGCATTTACATGAGAACAAATGGCTTGAAACTTTGCGCTGCCATCTCCTCCAAATAACAGTTTTTTACCCTGTAATTGTTCCTGAAAACTTTCTGCGGAAAGAATCAATGCTTCCTCTTTTGAAATTTCGTTCAGTTCTGCATTAAACATTGCTGTATACACTTCCATTCTCCGCGCATCAATCATTGGTGTATATAAAATTCCTGGGTATTTGTGTTCCAGACGAGCAGCCAGACTATATAAGGATGAAACAGAAATAAGCGGTTTGTCCAATGCAAAACAATACCCTTTGGCAGCAGAGGCTCCGATGCGCAGGCCTGTGTAAGAACCAGGCCCGGCGGAAACAGCAAATGCATTTAGATCCGGCAATGCTACTTCACTTATTTCCAGTATATGCTCAACCATGTGCGAAATGTTTCTTGAATGTGACTTATCAAGAAATGTTTCGGTCTGTGCAATTAGCTTGCCTTCTTTATGCAAAGCTACCGAACAAATGGTTGTGCTTGTATCTATACTTACTATAAGTGCCATAATGTATTGGTCGACTATCTTTTAATAATAAGAGCAGGAAAATCAAACGACTTTCCTGCTCTTAACATATGCCATCAATCGGTATGTTTATTTTCCTGACAAAATCGAAGTGTACTTCGTTTTGTTATTTAATACTTCAAGAGCAGCCTGGATATCTTTATCACTATCGAATGAAGCTTCAATAATTCCTTTTTGCAGATAATATCTTGAAGCGATTTCTTCTTCCAGATATTCTACAATCTGAGGTTTAAATTTCACTAGGTCATTTTCTTTATCCTTTGCGATCACACTCTTCATCTGATCCAATTGATCTTTCATGGCATCGTAATACTTTTCCTGCTTGGATTCTTTTGTCATTTCCTCCAGCTTCTTTTCAACTTTAGTTGTATAGCTGTAATCTTTGTCTTTCAACCAGTTTACAAAGTCCTGGTATTCTTTGTCTGTCAGATTGAATTTTCTCGCATCGCCAATATTCGGATGAGAAGCATGGTATTCTGTTGCATAATCAAACAGCATGTTTTTTGAAACAAGTGAAATCAGAATCGGTGCGATCGAATCCTGCACCACTGTAATGTCCGGCATTACGCCACCACCATCGTATACAACTCTTCCGTTCGTAGTTTTGAATGCAACTTTTAATGAATCTGCAAATTTAGAAACGCTGCCATCTGCCGCCCGGTGTGCATAGTCGATTGCCTGGATACAGCGACCGCTCGGTGTATAATATTTAGCAGTAGTTACTTTGATCTGAGAGTTGTAAGGAAGTTCACGTGTTGTCTGAACAAGACCTTTCCCGTATGAACGCTGCCCTACAACAACACCTCTGTCATAATCCTGGATTACACCGGCAACAATTTCAGAAGCAGAAGCACTGCGACCGCTAACCAGTACTACTAAAGGTATCGTTAAATCATCCGGTACCAACTCGGTAATGTATTTGGTATTCCATTCAGAAACTTTACCTTTTGTGCTTACCACTAATTTGCTTTTCGGGATAAAGATGTTTGAAATATTAACTGCTTCGTTCAACAGACCGCCCGGGTTGCCGCGCAAATCAAGGATCACCTGTGTCGCTCCGGAAGCTTTCAATTCCGTTAACGCTTTCTTTACTTCAATGGAAGCGGCCTGCGTAAAGTCTGACAACTTAATGTAACCTGTATTTGTATTTACCATACCATAGTAAGGTACATTGCTGATCTTGATTTTTTGCCTTGCCAATGTAAATTCAATCGGTTCAGTCTGGTTAAATCTTTTCACTTTGATTTTAACCGGTGTGTCTGCCTGCCCGCGCAATAATTTGCTTACATCACTGGAATTTTTACTTGTTGTAAGAATACCATCTACACTGATGATTTCATCGCCGATCTGCATACCGGCTTTCTGTGCAGGGAAACCTTCGTAAGGCATCAGTACGATGATCTTGTCTTTTCTTTCGCCGATCACGGCACCAATTCCACCATACTGGCCGGTCAGCTGTGTGCGGAAATCTTCAATATTATCTTCGGGAATATAATTCGTATAGGGATCCAGTGATTCAAGCATGGCATCTATACCGGTTGTCATGAATTGAGATGGATTTATTTCATCTACATACAACAGGTTTACTTCTTTATAAACTGCTGCGAACAATTCCATGTTCTTGGCCATTTCAAAATACTTATCTGTTTGTTTGAATGCAGATAAAGAGGCGATCAAACCTATTGCAATAAAAGCAATAATTCCCCAACGCTTGATTTTCATTTTACTAGAATTAGAATGCGTGTAATGTTTAATTTTACTGAACTACGTAAGCTAGTACGCTTTATTTTGATTCAGTATTGTCCTTTTGGGTCAATTTAATTATTAAATATAGCTTTTTTTTCAATTCCTCTAATTGAATTTCTTCTTTGGCAGTATAAAGAATTGCAAGGGAAGACGGTTTCTCCGGAAACAAAGAAATCAGTTCGGTTTTTTGAAGCCGATATGCTTCACGGATCAAACGTTTAATGCGGTTGCGGTCAACAGCACGTTTGAAATTGCGCTTACTTACGGAAATAACTACTTGAGGAAAATTCTGCGAATGAGCTTCGCCGGTTAAAAATAATATCCGGAACGGATATTTGAATCTGGATTCGCCTTCTTTGAAGAGACGATCGATTATAATTTTACTTGTTAACTTTTCCTTTTTAGGAAAAGAAAAAAGCTTGTTACCGTTTGTATGTATATTGTTTTGGTGCATGTTAAATCTAACTGTTCACCCAAAACGGTAACAAGCTTAGAATAATTATCCTTTACGAGGCGTCTCGTCTGATACCGTTAATCTTTTACGACCTTTAGCTCTTCTTGCAGCTAAAACTCTTCTACCGTTAGCAGTTTCCATTCTTGAACGGAATCCGTGCTTATTTTTTCTTTTACGGTTTGATGGCTGGAATGTCCTTTTCATAATAGTAAATCGTTATCCTATTTATTGTTGAGACAAGAATCTGTTCCTTTCGTATAAATAGGGTTGCAAATATACCAATCGTTTTTCGAACTAACAATATTGTTTTTAAAAATAACTTATTAATCTTTGTTAAAAGATACCAAAACCGTCTGATTTGCCATGCAAAATTCAATAAAACAAATTGAATATCAAATATATACTCAAAATTTACCTGGTAATTTTATTAAGGTAACAATTTCTTTCGAAGCCGGCGAAAGCAATCCTATTCTGAAAATTCCGTCCTGGAGACCGGGCCGCTATATGCTGCAGCAGTATGCAGCCAATGTCCGGGATTGTTCCGCACAGGATCAATCCGGAGCTTTATTGTCTGTAGAAAAGGTGAATAGGAATTCCTGGCAGGTTGAAGCTCCGGCCGGAACAGTTCTGTCCTTTACTTATTTATATTACTGTCGCCAAATGGATGCCGGCGGTTGCTGGTCTGACCAAGCGTTATTTTATATAAACCCGATTGCCTGCCTGATGGCTGTCGACAAGCAGGAACAACTACCCTGCTCCTTAAAACTGAACCTGTCCGGTTCTTTTATTGTAAAAACAGGCATGCCGCAAAAAGCAGCCTTCCATTATCAAACCGATGGCTTTCTTGCGCTTAGCGATTTCCCGATCCTTGCTTCCCCTGACCTTACAACACTGGAATACCAGGTGAATGGTATTCCATTCTATATACATGCAACCGTTGATGCTTCGCATTTCCCTGAAACAATCACGGAAGATTTTGCAACGTTTACGGAAGCGCAGATCAGGGATTTTGGAGATTTTCCTGAAAAAGAATATCACTTCCAATTACTTATTCTGCCTTACCAGCATTATCATGGTGTAGAACACCGCAATTCAACGGTGATTTGTCTGGGACCAGCGGCAGATGTAAAAGAGAAACTGTATCCGGAGTTGATCGGAATCTGTTCGCATGAATTATATCACACCTGGAACATCTGTAAAATCAGGCCTGCTGAGATGCTTCCGTATAATTTATTCGAAGCACAGTATTTCAAAACAGGTTTTGTTGCTGAAGGTATTACAACTTACCTGGGTGATTATTATGTGGCCCATGCAGATGTATTTACAAAAGACTGGTACCAGGAAGAATTAAATATTCTATTGAAGCGCCACTTCTACTCTTTCGGCAACAAGCATCTTTCGCTGGCTGACAGTTCTCTTGATCTGTGGGTAGATGGCTATGATGCGGGCATCCCGAATCGAAAAGTTTCCATTTATGTAAAAGGTGCGATCGTTGCATTCCTGATGGATGCTGCGATCCGGAAGACTACTTCGAATGATTTAACGCTTCGTGACATGATGTTAACTTTATGGAACAGCCACAAAGCAGAAGGCAAGGGATATACCGAAGATTCCATTGCAGCGCTTTTTCATTCCATGACTTCAAATCAATATGCCGAAGATTTTATGCGCTGGATCTATGGCCTTGGTGATCTGAAAGAAGATCTGATCAAGGCATTGAATTATCTTGGAATCTCTGTCACAGAAGAATCACATGCGAATTTCTTCGCCCGTCACTTTGGCTTTCTTTGCGATGCTGCGTTTACCATACAAACGGTAGATGATGCTTCTCCTTATCTTACTCTTTTAGGCAAAGGTGACCGGATTCTCCGCATTAACGGTGTTATTCCTGTTGAATTTAAACCGGAAGAAGTTTCGGAAGTTAGATCATTTACCATTGAATGTACAAATGGTATTCAGATATGGAGTGTTGAATTAAAACATACAGAAGCAGTTTATTTCAAGACGTTGCAGATTCAATTTACGGAAGAAACAACTTTATTCTAACTTTTCTTAAAAAGGGGCGACAAATGAAATGCAGCAGAAATAAACTTTGACTGCAACAATGGACACGAGTCCCGCTTCACTAAGACCCGTGCCAGAATGTGTCTGAAGACCCACAAGAGGAAGGAGTATCGTTGAGAAACCCTTGGAGAGTTTTCATCGCTCCATTTTCTTGGAGTGATGCCCCAAGTTTATCTTGCAGACTTTCAGTCTGGGTTCACTATGAATTCAGAGCCCCTTGCTGTTTTTGCAGCGTTTTTTTCAAAATAATTATTCTGTTGAAAACTTTTGAATATCTCATTTTTGTTATTGAGTAACTTGTACTTCCAAAATTATTCATACCATGCCAGATTTTGCACACTTACATGTCCATTCACAGTTTTCTTTATTAGATGGTGCCGCCAGCATAAAAGGCCTGGTTGGCAAAGCGGCCGCAAACGGCATGAAGGCCCTTGCATTGACAGATCACGGAAACATGCATGGCATTTTTCAATTTGTTGCAGAAGCGGTTAAAAACAATGTAAAGCCTATTGTCGGCTGCGAATTCTATCTGGTGGAAGATCGCTTTAAGAAGAACTTCACGAAGGACAATAAAGACGTTCGCTACCATCAATTACTGCTTGCTAAAAATCCGGAAGGCTATAAAAACCTGATCAAGCTATGCTCTATGGGTTACATAGATGGCTTGTATGGTAAGTATCCACGTATCGATAAAGAACTGGTTCTTCAATATCACAAAGGTCTTATTGCTACTACCTGCTGCCTGGGCGCTGAAGTACCACGCACCATTTTATCGAAAGGCGAAGAAGCGGGAGAGAAAGCATTCAAGTGGTGGCTGGATTTGTTTGGCGAAGACTACTACGTTGAACTGCAACGCCACGATATCAAAGAACAGAATATTGTAAACGAAGTGCTGATCAAGCTTGCGCGCAAGTACCAGGTACCGATCATTGCGTCAAACGATTCTCATTATGTGGATCAGAAAGATTCAAACGCGCACGACATTCTTTTATGTATCAACACGGGTGAAAAGCAAAGCACCCCAACCATGAAAGATTTTTCAGATGACGAGACCATGATGAAAGGCCGTCGCTTTGCATTTGCCAATGATCAGTTCTATTTCAAAACAAAAGAAGAGATGTCGGCACTCTTCAGTGACTTGCCCGAAGCGATCGACAATACCATGCAGATTGTTGACAAGGTTGAGATCCTGAAACTAAAGCAGGACATCCTGTTGCCGAATTATGAAATTCCACCGACATTTTTAGACCAGGATAATTATCTGCAGCACTTAACCTATGAAGGTGCCCGTAACCGCTACGGAGAAGTAACCGATGAGATTAAAGAGCGCCTGGATTTTGAATTGCACACCATCCGTACCATGGGTTTTGCGGGTTACTTTCTGATCGTACAGGACTTCATCAACAAAGGTCGTGAGATTGGTGTATTCGTAGGCCCGGGCCGTGGATCTGCCGCCGGCTCTGCCGTCGCGTACTGCATTGGTATTACTAACATTGACCCGATTAAATATAATCTACTGTTTGAGCGTTTCCTGAATCCGGATCGTAAGAGCATGCCCGATATTGATACGGACTTCGATGACGAAGGCCGTCAGCGTGTGATTGATTATGTAGTAGAGAAATACGGCAAGTCGCAGGTTGCGCAGATCGTAACCTATGGCACCATGGCTGCGAAAATGAGTATCAAAGACGTTGCGCGTGTACTGGATTTACCCCTGCAGGAATCAAACGCACTTGCGAAGCTTGTGCCAGACAAGCCCGGTATTGAATTGAACTGGGTGATGAAAGGGCCGATGAAGGCTTCGGATAAAAAGAACGAAAAAGAAAAAACACTTTCAGAAGAGCTTACTCCGGAAGATCTGGAGAATGTAAAAAAGCTGCGTGAAATATTAGAAGACGACGGCACGTTAAGTTCGGATGTATTGAAAGAAGCGCTGGTGCTTGAAGGTTCTGTACGTGGTACAGGTATTCACGCGGCCGGGATCATCATCGCGCCGAAAGACCTGTACGACATCATTCCTGTATTCACCGCAAAAGATTCGGAGCTGCTTGTTACGCAGTTCGACGGAAAGGTTATTGAAGATGCCGGCGTAATCAAGATGGACTTTTTGGGCCTGAAGACCCTTACCATCATTCGTGATGCATTAAAAATGATCGAAGAGAATCACGGTGTAAAAATCGATATTGATTACATTCCGCTGGATGATCCGAAAACATTTGAGCTATATCAGAAAGGTGAAACCAATGCTACCTTCCAGTTTGAATCTGCGGGGATGCAGAAACATTTGATCAACTTAAAGCCGGATAAGTTTGAAGATCTGATCGCAATGAACGCCTTGTACAGACCGGGCCCGATCGAATACATTCCTAAATTCATTGCACGTAAACTCGGCAAAGAAGAGATTGTGTATGACTTGCCGGAAATGGAGGAATACCTTGGCGACACCTACGGGATCACGGTATACCAGGAGCAGGTAATGCTTCTGTCGCAGAAGCTTGCGGGCTTTACCAAAGGTGATGCCGATGTACTGCGTAAAGCCATGGGTAAGAAAGACCGTGCGACGCTGGATAAAATGAAAGGCAAGTTCATTGATGGTGCTGCATCCAAAGGTCTTGATCCGAAGATCTGTGAAAAAGTATGGACCGACTGGGAAGCTTTTGCACAATACGCCTTTAACAAATCACATTCAACCTGTTATGCTTTCGTAGCGTACCAGACGGGTTACCTGAAAGCAAATTACCCTTCAGAATATATGGCGTCTGTATTGACGCATAACTTAAGCAACTTCGATAAGATCTCCTTTTTCATGGAAGAATGCCAGCGCATGGGCATGGCCGTATTGGGGCCAGATGTGAATGAAAGTAATTATCAGTTTTCTGTAAACAAGAACGGACAGATCCGTTTTGGTATGGGGGCTATTAAAGGTGTTGGTGAAGGTCCGGTGCAGGCTATCGTGGATGAACGTAAAGCCAATGGTCCATTCAAAGATTTCTTTGATTTTGTTTCGCGTGTGAACCTGCGCGCGGTAAGTAAGAAAACAATCGAATCACTTGCTATAGCCGGCGGTCTTGATGGTTTCACAGAACTGCACCGCGCACAATATTTCCATACAGCAGAACGTGAAAGCATTTCTTTCCTGGAAAAAGCCATTCGTTATGGTAACGCATTCCAGACGGAAGACGATAGTAACCAATCTTCATTGTTTGGTGATAGCACCAGTGCCAAGCCAGCGCCGCCTAAAATAACACCGTGCGAAGAATGGGGTAATATTGAAAAACTGAAGAAAGAAAAAGAGATTGTTGGTTTCTATATTTCAGGCCACCCATTGGATCAGTTCAAGCTGGAGATTGATAACTTCTGCAACTGTCCGCTGGAAAATGTGATGAGTAGTCCGCAAGGAAAAGATCTTACCGTTGCCGGTATTGTTACCAAGGTGAACGTGCGCCAGAGCAAGAACGGAAAGCCATTTGTACTGTTCACGATTGAAGATTATACTGGTTCGCTGGATCTGGCTTTATTTGGTGAAGATTATCTGAAGCATGCTCATTTCATTAATATCGGTGAGTTCCTGTTCATGAAAGGTAGCCTGAAACCTAAATGGGGGCGTGAAGGTGAGCTGGACTTTAAGATCACAGTTACCCAGTTGCTGGCTGATGTGCGCGCAAAATTATGCAAAAGTGTGAATATAAGCGTCAACCTGGATCAGATCAACGCCGTTACGGTAGTAGAAATTGATCGGATTGTTTCGGAGCATAAGGGATCCTGTTTATTATACCTGACGCTGACCAAAAACACCAATGAACATACAGTAAAAACATTTTCACGCAGTTACAGGGTTGATCCCAACAATGTGTTTCTGGAAGAATTGACCAAACTGGACGGGGTGAGTTACAAAATAGGTGCCTAAGGAACTATTTTCATTAAATTTTGCTTAAGTTTACATTATACAGTTAACACATTTTCAATTATGGGAAAAGCAGTAGAAATAACAGACGCGAACTTTGAAGAGATAATCAATACAAATCAACCGGTATTAGTGGATTTCTGGGCTGAATGGTGTGGTCCTTGTAAAATGATCGGACCGGTGGTTGAAGAACTTGCTGGGGATTATGCTGGTAAAGCAGTAATTGCAAAATTGAATGTAGATGAAAATCCGGTAGTATCAGCTAAGTTTGGTATCCGTTCTATCCCTACATTGCTGGTATTGAAAAAAGGTGAAATCGTTGACAAACAAGTTGGCGTTGTTCCTAAATCTGTATTGGCACAAAAAATTGATGCGCAGTTATAATTGCATTGAAATTATACTTCACATAAAAGGCGGTTGAATAACCGCCTTTTTTATTTTTCTTCTTTATTATTTTTTGTTCATACTGCAACCTTTTTTATGCTACCTGTAGCTAAGGTTAATACAGCAAATCATGCCTGTGCGATCATTAAAACATGATTTCAGATTAATAATAGTATAGAATTCGGATAACGATAAAGAAACAGTAATTACGGAATATTGTATACAACAAACAGCTATTCTATTTATGTATACAATTTACTCCTTTGACCCCGAATTTATAAGGCTTCATAACCAGAATGGGTCTCAGAGTTTTTACAAACGGAAGTACAACACTGTTGACGATGTATCGGAAGAAAGAAAAACCCGCTTCTTATTACAGATCAGAAAACTGAAGTGGATGCTGCGCCTGATGAAGTTTTCGCAAAATATTTGGGGTTAAAACGTATTAATGAAAACAGAAAAAAATAAGGGCGCCCGTCTGGCGCCCATAAGATTAAAAAATTGAATAGCTCTGTTTTCAGTATCAAAGGTACATCTCCAATGTTACCAAATAGCTACGTATACATTATTGAATCTTTACTGAATTGTTAAGTCGCTCTGTGGTTATCGCAATTTAGTTGCCACCCACTCTTTTTTATTTTTATCGTACCCAACAAAATCATTCGGGAACTCTATATATTGGACTTTTTCATTATTCATGTATTTATCCAGGGGCTTGTTGTTGATGAAATCTGCATACACTTCAGCCCCCTTTACTTTGAGATCCTTATGCAGCATTCTCCACATGCGGAATGATTCTTCAAAGTCCTGTAATTGATTATCTGGTCCAAGCTTGAATTTGCCGCCAATTCCTACATACATATCATCAACACCTCTGGCTACTTTATAGATGAAGTAATAGTATGTACCATCTTTGTCTTTATATAGATAGTCTAAGGTATACTTATTCATGATCCCTTTAAAAAACGGTTCGTTTTTTTTCTCAAAACGATTTTCCAGATTGATGGAATCCGGGCGGTGTTCATCTGTATATTTTACAATATTTAAGAGGATAGAATCTTCCCGGGACTTTGAGATTATATTTTTGGGGTTGTATGTTTCATCATTTGTTGAGCAGGATGCACATAGGATGATTAATAGTGAGAAGAAAACAAGGACGCGATTCATATTTATTTAGAGCTTATTATATAAAATGAGCTAGCAAGGGTGTACCTCACTAGCTCATTACAAATTTTATTTCAAAAATATTATTGGTTGTTTGTTTGTGGGAAGTTAGCCCAGCCTGCAGTCCAGTCTGTAGTAGAGAATGCACCGATGTAAGATACTGTTGTGAAATCACTTGGTAAGCCAGTAAAATCAGCGCCAGAAGCTGCAGGAGAACTCGCTGCCAATCTGAAGTCATATGCACTTGGGTTTGCCTCAGAGAATGGATTCACTAAGATACCTGAGTGCTCATACTGGTATCTGTTACCATTTGCAGCATTGTATACAAACGTTCTAGGACCAGTAGCATAAGATGGCCAGGTTAACGTAGTTGAATCTTTGATTGTAGTTGCGTTAACAGCAGTTAAATCACCAGAACCGTTTACCACAGAAACCGCATCGTATACCATGATGTCAGTACCAGGCTGAAGTGCAGTAGCATTTGCTTTGAAGTTTTTAGAGATACCAGCAATAAGGTTGTTTTTGATCATACCGGTACCGTCTACATAGTTTGCGCAAGTAACACCTGAAGAACCTGTTTTACTGTCAATCAGAATACCTGTTGGCCATCCCATAATGATGGAGTTCACAACTGAGATTGAGGAGTTTCTTCTAGTGTGCATACCAGCAATGTATGTTGCAGCAACTGCGTTAGGAGCTACACTTGTAGAGATGTTACCCATAGAGTTAACAGGACCTACAATTGTCATGTTAGAGAATTTACATAATGTATGCGGATCGTTTGTGTTAGCAGAACCATCGTGATCAGATTCGAAACCTTTAGAACCAGATTGGTCAGCTACGTATCTTGAACGAACACCTAAACCGAATTGTACGTGACCGCTGAAACCGTTGTCTGTATCGAAGTCGTCATCAATACCCATGTAGGCAATCAAGTGATCGCAGTTTACTGCACCACCAAACCATTCGAATGAATCGTCATTCGCAGCAGTTACCTGTACGTGGCTGATCGTGGTACCAGATCCTAAAGCGTACATAGAAAGACCGTTTAACTCAGAACCAGGGATCGGAGCATAACCGGCGTACTCAATACGTACATAAGATAATGTGCCGGAGTTGTCAGCATTTACAGAAGCTGATTCAGTAGACGGAGAACCGTATGTTGTAGCCAAACCACCTTCAATGATTGGTGCAGTTGAACCATAGTTGTTTGTCATTGCTTTACCGCAAAGAACGATACCTGCCCAGTCACCACGTCTTGGGTTACTGTTACCTGAAGTAAATACAATTGGAGAAGAAGCAGTACCTACAGCCATAATTTTAGCACCTGGCTCTACAATAAGCGCAGACTGGATAGTAGAACTTTTAATTGTTGAACCTGCTTCGATTGTTAATGTTGCACCAGACTTCACATAAACGTAACCGCCTAATTGAATATTATCTGATACTTTCCAGGTCTGATCAGAAGTTATATTTCCAACAACTACTTTATCTGTTGAACCGCCTGTTGAAGGAGCTGGATCATCTTTTTTCTTACAGCTAACTAGAACAGCAACAAGCATTGCACAAGCAGCTATTGATTTTAAATGTTTTTTCATTGTTATAGTTTTTTATTTTAACAAAAGTATATGTTCAATGTAAACTGAATTTAACCTCTCGGTTAGGGAATTGTTAACAAGAATATTTATTGAAGTTTAATACGCAGTGTCGCGGTGAAATAATTTCCTTTCTTATATGTAAGCAGTTTATTGTCCTCTCCGTTTCTTTCATACTTACCATCACGGTTGTAATCCTGCACCCATGTTACTGACTGATTCAGGATATCGTTTGCACCTAAGTTCAATGCTACCCTTTTACTTAATTGTCTTGTTACAGACAGGTCAATTGTGCTTCTAGGTGTCTCCACCACATCCGGATAGTTTGAATTACCTACAATTACAATACGTGGACCGAATATATTGTACAATACCGATGCGCTCCAGCCATGATCAGGATTTTCATAATACAAACCAGCATTAACCATATAAGGAGACTGACCTTGTTGTGGTCTTTTTGCATTCCAGAAATCAGACTGATCTTTCGGAATGGAAACTTCACTTTTAATTAATGAAGCGTTAAACAACAGGGAGAAGTTTTTGAAGTTGTCGTTTACAAACGCAAGATTCTTTTTAATCTCAAGCTCCATACCTACGTTATATGCACCCAAGGCATTCGTGTATGAATATGCCAGTGCAGATGCCGCACCACCACTGGTTGCTAAAGCGATCTGTTCGATCGGATCTTTAAAGCTCTTATAGAAGAGCGCCAAACTTACTGTTTCGCCCGGGGAAGGATAAAATTCATATCTCAAATCGAAATTCTGAATTTGACATACTTTCAATGTCTTACCGAAGTATAGTGAACCGTAGTTTACAGCATTGAAATCAAAGTCGTAGAAATAGAATGGTGCAAATTCTCTGAATTCAGGCCTGTTCAATGTTTTACCATATGCCAGGCGTAACAATGACTTTTCAGTGAAGTTATAGGAAAGGTTTAAAGATGGTAATAAGAAGCTAGTAGGTAATTCCTGGCTGATTGGTGCGCCATTCAAGCCGGAGGCGATGTACTGTAAATTATTTTCATACCGAAGACCTGCAATCAATTTAATCTTTGAACCAAAATTAAATTTACCGGATGTATACAAGGCAATCAATCTGTTGGATGCATCGTATTTGTAGGTAGGATTGCTTTCTTCAAGAATTGTCCAGCCCCTGCCATTGTCAACATTATTCGGATCATACACCTGATCAATTGGTTGATACTGCAAGGTATCATTCCAGAATGTTCCTCCTCTTGATGCTCCCTGAAGTGTATAACCAAATGCTCTTGCACGAAACGTTCTTGATTTGTATTCGTTGTAAGAACCTGCATCCAGTTCAGCAAATTCAAATGAACCGATTTTTTTATTGATCTTCTGATTAATATTTACTGTTGCCAATATTGAATTTTCATTCAGCTTCTGATAAAGCCTGCCACCGTTTGTTAAATCGTTTGCGTTATTCGCAGGGAAAATCAAATTAGGACCTCCCGGATTACTTGGATCCGGATAGTAAGAAGCTCTTCTTAAATCAGGTTCGTTTTTTCTTGAATAACCATAACCCAATGTCCAATCCAGCATGGTCTTATCATTTTTCAATTTATGTTCACCTGCTAACTGTGTTGTATAAATTGTTCTGCTTCTGTATGCCAATGCATACTGAACTCTGTTTAACTCATCTGAAGCATCGTATTGATTTCTGTTTGTGATCTGCGTTCTGCCCTGCTGGTTAAAGAAGTTTCTTAATTCGAGTTTATTTCTATCATTCAGAATGTAACTGAAGTTTAACATGGAAGCCGCTTTCACTTCATTCGTATACTGATGATCATCTCTTAACTGCGTCTTTACACCACTTCCATCTGTATCTGTTCTTTTAATATTATAGTTTGTATTTAAGTTGGTATAGTTAATGGAAGCTAATACACCAAAGCGTGCACCGTTTTTAGGCATGAAGCTATTGATATAAGTCATGTTGAAACGCCCGTCAGGTAGTGCTTTTATTGTATTGTATTTCCAGTTATTCTTAAAGCTTTGTCCGTATGCATTCAGATCCCCATCACTTACACCACTCGTTGTGGTATATCCTGCAGTTTCCGTAGGCACAGCTCTCTGGCCGCTATCAAAACCCAACCAATCTGTCGGACTTTTGTCTTTATTGAAATTCTTGAATGTAGTACCTTGTCTGTAGCCCAGACCAACGTTTACATTGAAAACTTTTTCTTTAGGAGTAACCGTATAAATCTTAACGAAACCACCGGCAAAATCTCCCGGTAAATCTGCTGAAGGGGTTTTATAAACCATGATGCGGTCAATCAGACCACTTGGCACCATATCAAATGAAAACGATTTACGATCAGTCTCGCTGCTTGGAGCTGTTGCATTGTTTAGCCATACAGAGTTGTATCGGTCATTCAAACCACGGATCATAATGAAGCGGTTATCAACGACACTAACACCCGGAATACGTTGTACTACCTGGGCAGCATCTTTATCCTGACCTTTTTGAATCTGCTCAGCAGAAATACCACTAACAACGTTGTCGCTTTCTTTGATTTCCTGAACAACTGCTTCTTCTGTATTTGTTGATACTTCACCAACAATTTCAATGACAGGAACTTCTTCATCCACTATCATAGTGATTGTTCCAAGGTCTGTTGTCTGGCCTGCCGTAACAACAATATCTGTCAGAAGAATTTCCTTATAACCTACATAAGAGATCTTCAGGTTATATGTTCCTGCTTTAACATTACTGATGGAAAAAATTCCGTCAAAATCTGATTGTGCACCAATGCTTGGATTTTCAGGTACGGAAACGATTGCTCCGTAAATCAATTCATTCAATGTAGAATCGAGGAGTACCCCTTTAATTGAACCTGTTTGTGCTTTAGATGTAAATGAAATGAGTAAGAAAATAGCTGAAAGGGTCAACCATTTTTGAAAACGTAGAGTATTCATCACGAGCTTTATTGTAGTTTATTTTTACAATGCAAAGCTACGTGTGTGCTATTACCCTATGTTTACGCAGTTGTTATCACAAAGTGAAGGGATTGTTACCTGAATGTTACGCAAAGCCATTCTGTTAATATTAAAAAATGCCTGCTTAACAATTCAGTAATATTGATTCTTATTTTTCTTCCAGATTACCGGTCATGCCGGCAGATACAATAAATTTCATTGCCTCCGAACCTGTTATGTTTAAAGGCAATACGCTTTGTTTAGGAACAAAAAGTACATTCCCGGAAATATTATAGGAATGCGGGAAGTAAACAGCTACCATATCTTCCATGCCCTTAACATTAAATTCATCTCTGGTAACAAAGCCCAACCTGCAGGTTCCGGCATCTCCGCCGGTCTTTACCATTACCGGATGATCGAATTTCTTTTTATCGCCTACAATGGCTCCTACAACATCTTTTGAAGATGAATAAATGATGTTTATAAAAGGAATCTTATAAACATAATGTTCCAGGAAACTGAAAGCCGGCTTAACCAATAATAAAGAAGTTAACGCACCGGATAAGGTAACAAACAGAATCACAATTAAAATTCCTACACCAGGAGATAAATCTACATTGAATAATGCCGGAATAATTCTGTCGAACAAGCTGAATATAAAAAATATAATATATACGGTTATATATATAGGTATCCACAACATTAAGCCCTGTACAAAATAACGTACGAATATTTTCATATGATGAAGCCGGTAAAGCTATTTTATTATTACAATTATCAGCTCTGCTTATACCATGATTGGTTCAACCAATAAATAAGGGATTGTTACCGGATGAACAGAGCGCACACCCTATTTATATATTAAGCAACAATGTGCTGCTTAATTCCACGCATGTGTTTCTACATACGTTTTCACCTGCTCCATGAGCCACATAGGTGTTGAAGTAGCGCCACAGATACCTATCTTATCTGTTGCTTTGATCCAGGAGTTTTCTATTTCAGATTCATTTTCGATGAAATAGCTACGGTCATTCTCCTGTTTGCAGACACCATACAGCGCCTTGCCATTCGAGCTTTTCTTTCCGCTTACAAAAAGAACCACATCAAATTCTTTTGAAAACTTACGAAGCTGCGGCTCTCTGTTTGACACCTGCCTGCAAATACTATCGTTGTAATCAAAATTATCTTCCACCGATTGCTGTGCTTCTTTCACACGCGCCTCGATCAGTTCTTTCATTCTATAAAAACCCTGTGTACTTTTTGTTGTTTGGGAATATAAAGTAACCGGTTTTGTAAAGTCTACCTTGTCCAGGTCCTGCTCTGTTGTAACAACAATGGCTTTGTTGCCTGTCTGCCCGGCAATACCGATCACCTCGGCATGGCCCTGCTGTCCGTATATAACGATCTGCCCTTCTTTTGGATCAATTGCATCGAAAGATGCTTTCACCCGGTTTTGGAGTTTTAAAACAACCGGACAAGAGGCGTCTACCAATTCAATATTATTCTTTAATGCCAGCTGGTAGGTCTCCGGTGGTTCGCCATGGGCCCGTATCAGTACTTTACAATCAGAAAGATCTTTCAACTGTTCCCGGTCGATAATCTTCAAGCCCTTTGCAGCCAAACGTTCAACCTCCATGGCATTGTGCACAATATCACCCAGACAAAACAACGGTTCGCCT
>NZ_JBQCDF010000156.1:0-17784 GCF_051961495.1 Cytophaga sp.
ATCGTTGCGGCCGGCAGTGCATTTACCGTTACCGTTGTAGCGGAAGAAGTCGCTTTACAGTTATTTCCGTTTGTTACCTCAACCGTATAAGAGCCGGCCGTGGTTGCTGTATAGGATTGTGTCGTCGCTACCTGTGTAGTGCCGTTGAACCATTTGTATGAAGAACCGGCGCTTGAAGTTAATACCACGCTACCGCCCGTGCAGAATGTTGTCGCAGTTGCAGCCGTGATCGTTGCGGCTGGCAGTGCATTTACCGTTACGGTAATTACCGCTCTCGGACCTTCACAGCCATTCAGTGTCTGGGAAACATAATAACTGGTTGTTCCGGTTGCTGTAGTTGAAGGAACGGGGGCAGCAGCCAATGGCGTAGTGGTCATATTATCTGCATACCATTTTAATGCCGTCCCGGTTGCCGTTAAAGCAACAGCTGTGGCATTCTGACAATAGCTAACTGCTGCCGTTACCGTTGGTGCAACGGTAGTACAGGTAACTGCGCAACCTGGAGTAACCAGGGAGCTATATGTTGTACTGAATGTTTTGGCATCGGCACCGAATTTACTGATATCGCCTAGCGCATCCACACCGTTTGATGTCCACGGGAATTGCCCCTGGTAACCATTATTTTTCAATGCTTCATAAGATGCCAGTACAGCTAAATTAGGTGTTCCCGGATTACCTGCCGGTGTTTCGCCGATCACAACCGGCTTTTCATCGATACCAAAATCGGTTGGAGTTTTTACATATGGATTTGCATACCATTCATCGATCCAGCTATAATAATGCGGAGAGTAATAATCCAGAACAGCATTGGTCTGGTTGTATTGTGCTTTTAAAGCTGCATCGCTCCATTTATTTCCATCGGGATTATTTTGCCAGCCTGTTCCATTGGATCCATTACGCATTTTAGTAGCGTTCCATTTTGTTGCTGCCGAACCAAGGGTTACAAGCACTGTTGACCCATCTGTTCTTGGGTTATTGTGAACCGCTGAAGCACACATAGCCACAAAACGCTGCAACACTGCATAGGAGCATTTCATGTTCGTATTATCTTCCGCTACCCATTCAATCTCATTTGATACATCAATCGACATCAGATAGGGATTGGTTTTGTAACGGTTTACAAACGGCACAAGGTAATTATCACAGTAGGTCTGGATCTTTGTGGGATCATTAAGCATGTTTCTCCAGCTCTGATATTTTACATAAGTGTTCTTTGTATGATCAAAAGACATCATGGTGGCCATGATATAAATACCGTTGGCCTTTGCAGACTGGAAAAAATCGTCCAGGTTTGCCCAGAACTGCGTACTTGTTCCGGTTACCGTGCCATCTGAATTGATATTTGGCTGTACATCTCCGTTGCAGCTGATCCACACACGTGAAGCATTAATACCGTTAGCTTTCAGGGTTGCAAAATGGCTTGACCAGAATGCAGAATTGTAACTTCCGCCAAAGTCATTCCAGTTTTGCCAGGGGGTATTGGCTCCGTTAAAATAAATCGGACAGGAAGCATTTCCATTCACGACAAATTTTTTATTTACAATGGAAATGGTCTGAGAGCGGGAAGTGATAACAAAACAAAATATACACAGCAGGGTCAGTATCTTTTTCATACGGTTTGAATTATGAATACAAGGAAAGTTTATTAGGATATAATAACTTTCAGTCAAGCATTAGTAACCCTTAAAGTAGAAATATATCTTCAATTATTTCAATACATTATAAAAATAGTATAATTATCACTTTTTTCAGAAACTAGAGAATGATCATCGGAAAACAAAATCTCAATTATTTATCATAAAAAACGACTGAAAAAACCAAGTGCGTCTTAGAATAAAACAATTTCAGGATATTTAACGTTAGTTAACTGAGTTTAAACAAAGATTTCATTCAACCTTATATTCTTTGCTATATAATCCGTTAATTTATCCGTTGCCCGACAATACTCATACAATACCGTTACAGTTTACATTTTAAATTCTTTCCCATGAAGCAAGTCCGCTATTTCTTACAGCTCCTGTTAT
The DNA here is from genome assembly GCF_051961495.1 of Cytophaga sp. Lineage (NCBI taxonomy): Bacteria > Pseudomonadati > Bacteroidota > Cytophagia > Cytophagales > Cytophagaceae > Cytophaga > Cytophaga sp. Next base: position 2,025 of record NZ_JBQCDF010000156.1, read on the forward strand.
TTATCTGTATCTCTTCTTATGCACATGCGCAACAACCAGCTTACAATTCACTTCTTTGGGAAATTAGTGGTGGTGGTCTCAGCAAGCCATCTTACCTGTATGGCACCATGCATGTCAGTAAAAAAATTGCCTTTAATTTATCCGACACTTTTTTTATTGCACTGAAAAAAGCGGATGTCGTATCACTGGAATTTGATCCGGATACGTGGATGAAGGAAATGGCAGATGACGGTGAGCTCTTTCAGCAGGAACCACGCTACATGGAGAATGGCTTCTCTTTGTATGATGCCTTTGCACTGGATAAGATCGATGAGGATGCCTATAAATTTTTCTTATCACGTGATCATTATTTTGCCAACGGGCTTTTATATCGAAACTCTGATGATAAAGATTTTGAAGAAAATACCTACCTCGATATGTTCATTTTCCAGGCCGGGAAAAAAATGGGAAAATCAATTGTAGGACTGGAAAATCACCAGTTCGTACGAAACTGCTCATATGAAGCGCAGAAACCTTATGTAGGCAAGAAAAGCGGCAGTAATTATTACCGTTCAGACAACTGGAGTGAAATTGAAAAAGCTTACCGTAAGGGAAACTTATCAGATCTTGACTCCATCAACACCATCATGTATGAATACACTTATTTCAGAAAATACATGCTGGATGTGCGTAATGAAAAAATGGTTGAAAAACTTGATTCCTTATACAAAACAGGAAAAAGTGTATTCACAGGTGTTGGAGCTGCCCACCTGCCCGGCAACATGGGTATGATTGAAATGCTTCGTCGCAAGGGCTATACCGTACGTGCTGTTAATCAGAAATCAACCGATTACAGCATTCAATCCAGAACCACTATTGAAAAGACTTTTATACCTCTGAATTATACGCACCAGGTAGCACCTGATTCGTTGTTCGAAATTGACCTGCCGGGTAATTTATATGTAATCAACAATAAAAACAGAGCAACGGAATACTTCTTTCCGGAAATGGCAAATGGCACTTATTACTCCATTGTAAAATTCAACACCTTCGCACCATTATTCAAGAAGAGTGTTACAGAACAGGCTACTACCATCGATGAGCTGCTGTATGAAAATATTCCGGGCAAGATCATTAAAAAAGAAATAAAACATGAAAAAGGCTACAGCCTTATCACGATATTAAATCAAACACGTAAAGGTGATTACCAACGCTATAAAATATTTGTTTACCCGACAGAGATCGTTATTGGTAAATTAGCCGGTACAGGAGATTACGCGCTGGGTAAAGATGGAGAACGCTTTTTAACAAGCTTCAATATCCTGAACAGAACGCTTACGCAGCCATTCAAAACATCTGGATTAAGCCTCTCTCTTGGCAACGGACAATTAAAGGAAACATTCAGTCTGTATCCGTTAACGTATCAATCCATTTCCAAAGCTGAAGTATATACTCCAGACAGCAGCTACAATTTTATTCTATCGGCAAGCTTTACTGATTTTGAATATATTGAAGAAGATTCATTTGAACTGGCATACCTGACAGAGCGTTTTGCTGCAAGTCTTGAGTATACTGTAAACAACAGCAAACAACAAATATTAAACGGTCAGCCTCTATATAAAGCTGTGCTAAAAAAACCAGGCGCCACGGATATACATACCCGCCTGCTGATCCACGGCCCACACTATATTTTACTTGGTGTGATGGGGAAAGATTCCAGCAACATCGATACATACATCAATCAGCTCCGCTTCTCGTACGATCCGGTAAAACAACCTGTAACCTTCACCGATACTGCCTTTTTCTTTACAACCAAAACAAGCAAATCTGCCGTTGCTTTCAATTCAAAAAAAGCAAAATTATCTCCGGATATCCGGAAAAATTCTTCCAGCGATTATTCCCGTTATATGTCTGAAAGCATTTATTTCAGGGACACAACCGGAAATGATAAGATTGAAATTTATTACAAGAAGTTCAACGATTATACTTATTACCAAAACCTGGATGCTTTCTGGAAAGAACGTTCCGAACTTATTGCAGACAATTCCCTGGTAATCCATAGTCAGAAAAAAGAACAGAAAGACAGTATTTACACGATGGAAGTTGAACTCCGCGATACAAACAGCATACGTTGCATCTACTGGAAATATTATCTGCTTAATTCCTCTTACTATTGCCTGTGCTACAACACAGATACGCTTACTAAAAAAACACCTTTTGTAAATCAATTCTTTGATAATTTCCAGATTACAAAAACCTATTCAACAAAAAGTCTCTTTGAACAAAAGAAAACTATTTTCTTTCACGACATACAATCGGATGACAGCTTAAAGGTTACCAATGCCTATAAAACAATCAGCTACATGGAGTTTGATGAAAAAGATCTGGACAGCATCAATAAACTGGTTGAAAATGGTATACCGCATGCCGAATACCTGAAAAAAAATAACCTGAAAAGCATGCTGATTAAAGCTGTTGGTTACATGAATAAACCTAAGGGAGTAGAGTATCTGAAAAAAGTCTATAAAGAAAATCCGGATTCCATCCAGATGCAGTCAGACATACTGAATGCCCTGGCATCAAGTAAATCCGTGGAAAGTTATTTATGTATACAGGATTTGCTTACACAGGATGTTCCCTATCTTTCTTCGTATGAAGTGAATAGATTATTTACAAGCTTCTATGATTCGCTGGAGTTATCTGTGAAGTTATTTCCGAAGGTTCTTCGACTAACCCGCTACTCCAACTACCGTGATAATATTTATAAGCTGATGGCTGTCATGCTGGATAAAAAGTTACTGAAGCCCAATATATTCCATGCAGCCAAAACGGATATCCTGAATGATGCGAATGAGGAAATAAAAGAAAAGCTAAGCACGAAAAGCAGCTATGATTCATACTCAAGCTCTTCCAGCCATTCACGATACAAGAGCCTGGATGAGATTGAAGCGTACATCATCATCCTCTCGTATATGCAAAAAGAACCTGCAGCTAAATTGTTCTACAGCCGTGTTTCAAGAGTTTCCAATAAATACCAGGCAATGAAATATGCTGTTAAGAAACTGCATTACGGCATACCCGTTGAAGACAGCATCATTTACAATTATTCTAAAAACGAAGCCTTACGTGCCGATCTGTATGACGCGTTAAAAGATATCAATCGCCTGGATCTGTTTGACAAAACATACCTGAATCAGGCTACCATGGCTAAAAGTGTTTTATATGCGCAATGCTTTAATATGATTGAAAATGATTCTATTGTGTTCCTTGAAAAACGATTCATCAATACCAAAGGCAACCAGGACGGATATGTTTATTTCTATAAACGATACAATAAAGACCGTAGAAGCTGGCTAATCGACTATACAGGTATTCAGCCCAGCGATACAAATACATTTGAAACAGATGTGCTTCGTACGAAAAAAGGACAAAAACTTAAATCCAATACAGAGAAAGAAATCAGCACTTCTATTGACAACATCATGCTGGAGCTTGCCCTGATTGGCAGAGAGCGTAACGATTATTCGTATTATGATTACGGGTATGATTATGCTGATGAATAATATCAGTAAATAGTAGTCAGTGTAAATAAAAAAGCTTTCCGGAAAAACCGGAAAGCTTTTTTATTTACATACAGTGCATCATTATCTGCTAACAGTCTTCAGCAATGCTTCAATCTCCCGGTACAACTCCTGCTCTTCCTTTGATTTGACACTGTTAAAACCTGTTGAAGGTGTTTTAATCTTCTTCTGATAAAAGTTTATTTTCTCCGCATACGTTCCATCCTCAAAAGACAATTCAATATGTTCTGCCCCGGGCCCAAACGAAATCATCATATCACCATTGGGTGGAATTGCTTCAATAACCTCAACAAAATGTTTCACAACAGCAGTATCTTCAATCAGCAGCGTCTTCTCAACATGCGGATTTGAGATATTTGTGTGTTGAGTAATCCGCAGCACCAGAAAATCCTTTTTTTCAAACCATGTCCGATTGTCCATATATGTATTATAGAGTGGCCATATCAATTACAAAACGATAGCGTACATCACCTTTCAGCATACGTTCGTAAGAGGCATGAATATTTTTAATATCGATCAGTTCAATTTCGGAAGTAATGTTATGTCTGGCACAGAAATCAAGCATCTCCTGCGTCTCCGGCAAACCGCCGATCAATGAACCTACCAAACTTTTTCTTCCGCCAATCAGGCTGAAAGCATGCAGCTGATAAGGGGTTGGGGGTACACCTACACAGATATGTGTACCATTGGTTCTAAGCAGTGACAGATACAGGTTCAGGTCATGCGGAGCCGATACCGTGTCAAGGATGAAATCAAAATAGCCTGTTACAGACTTCAGCTGTTGTGCATCTGAAGTAACAACAAACTTATGCGCACCCAGCTTTTTCGCATCTGCTTCTTTCTCCGGAGAAGTACTTAAAACCGTAACTTCTGCACCAAAAGCTACGCCGAACTTCACAGCCATATGGCCAAGGCCTCCTAAACCAAGCACAGCCAGCTTATGCCCTTTACCTACTTTCCAGTGTTTCAAAGGAGAATAGGTTGTAATACCCGCACACAACAAAGGCGCTGCTGCTGCAAGATCCAGCTTATCGCTGATATGCAGCACAAAATCTTCGTGTACCACAATGGTGTTGGAGTAGCCGCCGTATGTTGGTGTTTTTTTATCCTGCTCAAGGCTATTATATGTAGCTGTCGACCCGGTCAGACAATATTGTTCCAAGCCTTCTTTACAGTTTTCACACGTTCTGCAGGAATCGACCAAACAGCCGGTACCTGCCAGGTCCCCCACTTTAAATTTCTTTACATGCGCACCGACTTTCACAATTTTACCTACAATTTCATGACCCGGCACCATGGGAAAAATTCCCGGTGACCAATCATTACGGATCTGGTGCAAATCTGAATGACATACCCCGCAAAAACGGATATCGAATTGTACATCATGCGGCCCTACTTCTCTGCGCTCAAATACCCAGGGAGCAAGATCTGTTTTTTCATTCTGAGCGGCGTAGCCTTTTGCTTGTATCATAGCTATAAAATATTAAGGTTATAATTCCAACCGGTTGGGCAATTAAATTACAAAAATCAGACGAACATTTTACCTGCAGGAATAAATAATAATAATCTGATAAAAAATCTTTCGATTTATCCTGATAAATACTATGATTTTTTAAGATGTATATTGGTATTAAAATCGTATTGAAGTATTAATAGCATCTATCTGGTAGATCTAAAAATCTTTATGCCGTTACCGGAAACAAAAAAAGAACGACAGATTTCTCTGCCGCCCTTCACTTTAACATAAACGAAAATTACTACCCTTTATCTTTATTGCGAAGTGCACAATTGCTTATGTATATAAGCCATGCTGCTTGCCTGGCCTGTATATTTCAAATGACCGGTGAGAACCCGTCTGCCGCTTACATCATATACTTCACAATATGCTTTTTCTTTAAAACGTTTTACCTTGAATTCAACTTCACCATTCTGGTTAAGAAAACTACCGTTCCGTGCAATTTTGCCTATTACCTTTCCTTCATCATTGATCAGATTTGCATCATGATCAATAAACGCTATTTTTTGTCCGGCCTGGTTTTTAATCACATTATCTTTTGTAATGAATGCACAGGTAACACCTGCAGAATCTCGCATAGTACCCGTACTGTCAATCAATGCAGGAAATCTGGCTATATAATGCTGGGCAATGACTGTATCATTCACAAGCAACATCGCAACAGCAATAATTATATTTATCAGAATTTTCATATCAATCAGAAATTTCTTCATTGATTATTATGAAAACAAAATTGTATGCTTTACACTGCAAATGCTTTACAGTTTTTTTCAAAAAAATTATATCATTTACATTTCGTTGCTCTGTATATAAAAATTGATCCGCATTTCAATATTTATCCATACTTTTAAGTATATTGTATTGTACAAATGCCCTACAGAGGTATTTTAGTTTAAATCGTTTTTTATATACTTTTTAGTTATTTACCTGACAGCGTGCCAATGGAAGCAACTGCCTGTACGACAGAAAACCTACAAAACAATAGTGTAACTGCCATTGTTACAGCAATGACAGACAATGAAAAACATTTTCTGCCTCAAGCGCTTTATGCTGTTCTTTCTGATGAACATATCGACCAGGTCATTGTTTGTTTTGACGAAAAAAACAAGTCGTTACAATCAAGCATACGTTCAAATTTTAAGGATGCACGAATTGAATTACTTCCTTTGCCATTCATGAACATAGGAGCCGTAAGAAACCGGGCTATTCAGTCTGTAAAACATTCCTGGCTTGCCTTCTGCGATGGAGACGATGTGTGGATGCAGAATAAGACTTCACAACAACTGCAATACGCCAATAAAAGTAATCTCGACTTTGTAGGTACAGGTCATTACCTGACGAATGAAGCAGGACAGATACAAACGCATGGCTTATCTATCTTCATCCCGATGCCTTCAAGCTGGCTGGTTAAAACAGAAGTCATGAAATTATTTCCTTTTAATGAATCGCTTAACAGACGTTCAGACGGAGATTGGTGGATTCGCACTCATGAAAAAATCAATAAGGGGAAATATCCGAAAATACTATTGAAATACCGGGTGCGGTTTCAAAGTGTCAGTATGCTATCGCGATCAAAAAAACGGAAAGTGCTGATCACCCAGTTGGCACAACTTCCACTCATCGGACAACTTGTAAAATTTTCTACATTTATTATCTGGCAATCGACCAAGCGATTAAACTATCTATGGCTGCGCAAATGGGAAAAACAGGTGTAGTTTATAATTATGAATTATGAATTATGAGTTATGAATTGCATGCTGTTATCCTTCAATTATAACTTATAAACCTCACATGAATAAATATTTTTTTTAACAGCAATTATCTTAGCAAGGAATTCTCTGTATCAGGAATTCATAATTCATAATTTATAATTCATAATTATTAAAGGTGCATTAATCCTTTTACCAGCTTCCACTTAGGATCATATAGTACTTCCCATTCGAAAGAAGCAGGTTTATCAGCATCTTCCTGCATAACCTTCAGTTGATTCAATCCAGCCTCCTGGTCATCCAGATACAGTTCAATGCTCATATTATCCTTTGATACAACACGAGCCAGCATATGTGCAATACAAACCTCTCTCAGCTTGTCTGCAAAATAATCTTCTATGGCTTGCATGTTTGCCGCATTCTCCCTTCCGTTTAGATTAACTAATATCAGAAAGTTATATGGACAGTATTTTTTAAATGAATAATGCTCGTACCCCTTGTCAATCCAGCCTGTCGTAAGCTCAACATTTTCTGTTTTGATGGTAATAAGCGAAATGGAATTTATCGGGTATGCCTGTTCGGAATATTTTACTTCTTCCCAATTATATTTTTCTTTAAAAAAGCTATCAAAAAAGCCCATCAATCACTTATTTATTTTGTTGCACACCTTTATACGAAACGCGATTCAGGAAAGTTGTAAAATGAACATTTCACAACTCTTAAATTCAAAAAATAGAATAGATAATTTTAAAGCAGAAATATACCCCATTGAATGAATGGGTTAGTAATGTGTGTTTCAATAATAAAATACAAAAAATTGATTTTAAATAAAAGCAACAGAGGATATATTTTTATTGCATACCAGATCGCTACTGTTTTTTTGGTATTGAAAATCATAATGAAGTATGTATTTACTTAGCCGTAAAGGATGCGAAGGTTCTCAAAAATATAGATTATACTTCTTGTATACACAACCGATGCCATCGCTTAAAGCGATGGCATCGGTTCATAATCATCTACTTCTTCTAAAAAAGAAGAAAATGCATTTCTTCGAAATTCATATTTGTTATAATTCAATACGACAGTTCATTAAATAAAAAGCACCAGTCCGCCGCGGTGGACTGGTGCTAAAGTGCAATTGGAATTTGTTATTTGTTATTTGTTATTTGGAATTTGGAACTTCTCCGATCAGTGCATGACTGCACCGGTTCCCGTCTCTCCTGTTACAATCTTTCCATTCATCTTCCTTTCGCCGCTTAGCAGCAAAAACAATGCGAAAGCAGCCGTTGCAACCATGGACGCGATCATTGGAAGGATGCTTACTGTTTCAAACATCCCTACTGCAATGGAAGCCAATGCTGCGATACCTATCTGCGAACAACCCAGCATTGCCGCTGCACTACCAACATTCTTCGTAAAAGGTGCAAGCGCCAGTGTAGAAGCGTTCGGATTGATCAACCCTACGCAACTCAGGAAAATAAACAGCATGAGGATCGTTGAATATAAATTCATCCAATCAGCCCAGGCAAGGGCAAGAAACACAAAGCCTGCAACCACTTGTACAGACAATGCAAAACGAAAGATCTGGTTGCTGCTGAATTTTTTCACCAGCAATATGTTTACCTGACTCGCGCCAATAAAACCTACAGATAGAAATGCAAAGATGGCTCCATACATCTGCGGACTTACCTTAAACAATTCAATAAATACTATGGGCGAACCTGCCACGTAAATAAACAGTGTAGCGAATGCAAAAGATCCTGCAACGGTGTAAGTAAAAAACTGTGTATCTGAAAGTATTGCAAGATATGTTTTTGCCATAGGCTTCACCTTCAATGTAACTGCAGTATCAGGCTCCTGGCCTTCCGGCAGAAAAAGAAATACGATCAGCATCGCAAACGATGCAATCAAAGCCAGCAAAACAAAGACAGCTTTCCAGTTAAAGGCTGCAGCCACAAAACCGCCGATACTAGGTGCAAGTAAAGGAGATAAACCAATCGTCAGGATCAGCATGGCAAAGATCCTGGGCCCCTGAGACGGTAGAAAGAAATCTTTTACCATGGCCATTGCAGCAACGCCTGCCACGCTGCCTCCCAGCGCCTGTATAAAACGCAGACCTATTAAAAGTTCTACCCGATGCGAAAACGTACAACCAATACTGGTGATAATAAAGATCAGCAGTCCGGCATACAGTGGCGGCTTTCTGCCATAACGATCCAGCAGAGGTCCGTAGATGAGCTGCCCCAGCGCCATACCAATGAAATAACTGGATACCGAAAGAGAAATCCGTGCCGTACTTGTACCAAAGTCTTCTGCAATCTGTGCAAAAGCGGGAAGATAAAAATCGATGGCAAAAGGCGAAACAGTAGCCAGCATACCAAGGATAAGCGTAATGAGATTTTTATTCTGTGTGTGGCGCATGATGAATAATCGTAATGGAACAATTCAAACAGCAAACGTTGCATGAAAGTTTACTGTTTACTTTCTTTTTTCAAACATCAAAGATAACCGATAATAAATCAAATAGATATCTTCCAGATGATCTTATTTATTCTTTTTGAAACTCTTCATGCGGCTCTTCGGAATTTGCATTCGCCGCGGCGAACCGAAGCCAGATAAAAGGGATGCGGCTCTTCGGAATTTGCAATTCCGAAGCCAGATAATTAAGGATTTATAATCCCTTCTTGTAAAAATTAACATTTGATAAACTGCAAATAAATCAAGCATGTGTAATTTGCAGTTTAATTTTTCATCTATGGGGTTCACATATAAAATTTATGATCAGCAAAGCATTTACTACATTACCTGTACAGTACACCAATGGGTAGATGTATTTACGAGAAAAACCTATGTTGATATTCTTATCAATAGTTTAAAACACTGTCAACTTCACAAAGGCCTCGAAATATATGCATGGGTAATCATGTCAAATCATTGTCATTTAATTGTTGGCAGTAGTAACAATAATTTGAATGATATCATTCGTGATTTCAAAAAATTTACTGCAAAAGAAATAATAGCATGCATAGAAAATAATTTACATGAAAGTCGTAAAGATTGGTTGCTTTGGTTGCTTAAAAAAGATGGGCATATCTGGTTTTGGCAGGAAGGGTATCATGCCAAAGAGATTCTTACAAAGGAATTTTATTTGAATAAGGTAGATTATATACATTTAAATCCTGTTCGAGCAGGATTGGTTGAAAAAGAAGAGGATTATATCTGGAGTAGTTGTGCCGATAGTTATGGAACAAGAAAAGGTTTATTAACGCTGAGTGTTTATGAATAAAATTTAATTAAGGATTGCAAATCCTTAATTATCTGGCTTCCGGATTGCAAATCCGGAAGAGCTTCATCCGGAAGAGCTTCAAACTCTTCATCGCTGCAGGCTGCTTATGCACGCACCAGATAATACACCAGCAGCACACTGATCAGCACAATAGCGCCGGTAAGGATGTTGATATATAAGGAAGAATGTTCAAACTCCCCTTTTTCCAGCTGTTTATTGGTAGAGCGGTAGCGTACATACGAAAATACAATGGAGCACAGGCCCAGAACTACCAGTACAATACCTACGCGTGATGAATAGTGCCCCTGATCGGAAGGCACATCGGGCACATGTTCTGAATGCAGTAAAAACGTAAGCTGCTTTACAAACAATGAAAACTTCACCACCACAAAACCAAACGCCATGATACCAATGCCGGTCCGTACCCAGGCCAGGAATGTACGTTCATTAGCTAAATAATCGTTGGGATTCGGTTTTCGTTTTTCAGGTTCCATAAGACTTCTTTATCGTTTAAGAAAGTTACTAAAAGAAGTGGATTATAAATCGTTTTAATTCCCGCATTCTTTTAATTTAATATACCATCCTTCTTTAAAGAAATTGAATTTCATTCATTAAAAAAGCTCATCAACATTAATAAACTGTAATGGAATAATTATATTTGAACGGCGGTGCATTTTTTGTCCGGCGATTTGATGATGAACATCATACTATCTACTAAAAGAGATCATCTGATTTTTCGAAAGACAACGCTAGCTTTATAAAAAACAACAAACAACACCCGGTTATAAAACCGGTTATAAACAAAAACTTTTATCTGCTGCATACCCATAAAAAACTGAAATTTAATTAGAATTATTATATTTGTCCATTCACTTTTATAACCTGGAATTTTATACATCACCTATCTTTCATTATTATGATTTTACGTCGTCTTTCAGTTGCATTACTTATACTGGCATCGGGGTTATACTATCCGTCGATGGCCCAGACTAAGAAAAAAACGCCTGCCCCTACAACACCGGCTACACGTGAGGAAAAGGATTTACTGGGCACCAAACAGATTCCGTATGACGCCTACTATGGCGTACAGACAGCGCGCGCGCTGGAAAACTTCCAGATCAGCGGCGTTAAAACAAACTTCTATCCGGATTATGTAAAGGCTTTTGCCATTGTCAAATTAGCCGCTGCCAGAGCTAACAACGAAACAGGCCGCTTAAGCAATGAAAAACTTGCGGCCATCGAAAAAGCCTGTCTTGCTGTAATGGATGGCAAATACCACGAAGACTTCCTGGTAGATCTTTACCAGGGCGGCGCCGGTACTTCCGCCAACATGAATGCCAATGAAGTTCTGGCCAATATCGCGTTGGAATTAAGCGGACATAAAAAAGGTGAATACCAGTTTATAGAACCGCATGATGATCTGAACATGGGTCAGTCTACCAACGACAGCTACCCTACTGCCATTCACATTGCATTGATTCTGCACAACGATAAACTGATTCAGGAACTTGGACTTCTATCTGCGGCCTTACATGCGAAGGGCGAAGAGTTTAAATCTGTTGTGAAGATGGGAAGAACGGAAGGTCAGGATGCCGTACCCATGACGGTTGGCCAGGAGTTTCATGCCTTCGGCGGCCAACTGGATGCAGCCATTGCAGCATTAAAACAGCTGGAGACGTATCTGTATGAAGTAAACATGGGCGCTACAGCCATCGGTACAGGTATTACAGCTACGCCAGGCTATGATGTGAAGTGTGCCGCACAACTGGCGAAAATCACAGGCAAGCCAATCAGGAAAAGTGAGAACCTGATTGCAGCAACTTCAAGCATGCAGGCATTTGTATTATATTCAGCCGGCCTGAAAAACCTTGCCATTACGCTATCAAAGTTAAATTCTGATTTAATCTTCCTTGCTTCAGGACCAAGAACAGGGATCTTCGAAATAAACCTGCCGGCACTGCAGCCGGGCTCTTCCATCATGCCGGGAAAAATCAATCCGGTCATGCCTGAACTGATGAACCAGGTTTGCTTCAAGGCAATCGGCAATGATGTAACGGTAGCCATGGCTTCACAGGATGGTTTGTTGCAGCTGAACGCCTACGAACCGGTGGTGGCTGTATCCATCATGGAAACCCAGGCATTATTTACCAGGACTGTACCAGCCTTCACCAAACAATGTATCCAGGGTATTACCGTAAACAAAGATGTGTGCCAGCATTACATCGAACGCAGCGTAGGTATCGTTACGGCCCTGAACCCGGTGCTGGGTTATGAAAAAACCACCGAGCTGGCGAAAGAAGCATTGGAAACCAACAAAGGAATTCTGGAACTGATCCGTGAAAAGAAATTACTGACTGAAGACCAGATCAAACAACTGCTTGACCCTGCAACAGTAACCGGACAGAAATAATTTTACTGATATCTAACCTTTTAACAAGTAACTTTTATCGCAAACTTTTAACAAGTCTTTTTTATGAAACAGATGAACACAATCAAAACAACTTTGTTTGCCATTGTCTTTATATTCGCGCAAACGATTGTATCGGCGCAGACAAAATTACCCAACGTGATCATTTTAGCCACAGGCGGTACCATTGCAGGTGCCGGCGCCAGCTCAACAGGCTCTGCCTATACATCCGGACAGGTAAAGATCGACACCATGATCAACTCCGTTCCGAATATCCGCAAACTGGCAAACCTGAAAGGCGAACAGCTTTCAAACGTTGGCTCCCAGGACATGTCTGTGAAGATCTGGCTGGACCTTGCAAAACGCATCAACCAGTTATTAGCCACTCCGGATGTTGACGGCATCGTCATCACACACGGTACCGATACACAGGAAGAAACCGCATACTTTTTGAACCTGGTTGTTAAAAGCGACAAGCCGGTTGTATTAACAGGCTCCATGCGCCCTTCCACAGCATTAAGCGCTGATGGTCCGCTCAACCTGTACAATGCGGTAGCTGTTGCTGCAAACCCGGCATCTAAAGGCTACGGTGTCATGGTAGTCATGAACGACGAAATTCATTCCGCGCATGATGTGAAAAAAATGATCTCTACACCGGTGCATACGTTCCAGTCTCCGCAGGAAGGTTTATTGGGCACTGTCATCTTCGGCCAGACTTCGTTCTTCCACAAGCCAAACGGTGTGCATACCACACAAAGCGAATTCTCTGTAGACGGTGTTACTGCCTTACCAAGAGTAGACATTGTTTATGCCTGTGCTGATGGTTCTGCTGATATCATCGATTTCCTGGTAAGCGCCGGCTCTAAAGGTATTGTTATTGCCGGTGTGGGGGATGGCAACATGAACGCGGCCATGCTTGCAGCCGTTAAGAATGCTACAAAGAAAGGTGTTAAAGTAGTACGCGCTACCCGTGTACCGGTAGGTGCCGTTTTAATTGAAGGTGAAGTAAATGATAAAGAATACGGCACCGTTTCTTCTGACGACCTGAATCCGCAAAAAGCAAGAGTGTTATTAATGCTCGCGCTGCAGAAAGAAAGAAGCAGAGAAGATCTGCAGAAAGTATTTATTAAGTACTAGGTTTTACGTTCTACGTTTTAACGAAATGAAAAGACTTTTTATTCTTACAGGAACTTTTATCCTCAGCCTGTCTTTCTCTGCTTATGCACAGAGACATGAGCTCCAGACAGGTGATACAACGTACTACAAAACGCTGATCCCTGAAACGAAGCAAACCCTGCTCAAGAACATGAGCATGATTGCCAACATGAACTTTGACCTGAGAAACGAATTTCAGGATGGCTCCTATACCGGAAGCCGGTTCAGGAACGAACAGTTCCGTCTGGAATTCCGCGGCATGGCACACGAACGTGTGTACTTCCGTTTCCGGGATCGTTATACCAGAGCCCAAACCTCTGAGTCGGTTGATGGCTTGAGCCGTTCTACCGACTTAGCGTACATCCGTGTGGATGCGAGCAGGAAGTTCAACATCTCTGCCGGTAAAATGTGCGCAGACTGGGGTGCGTTTGAGTTCGACTACAACCCGATTGATATCTATGAATATTCGGATATCATTGAATACGCCGATAACTTTTTATCAGGAGTTGGCTTTGGTTACAATGCAGGCAGCAAGCACTCCTTCTCGTTCCAGGCATTGGATTCGCGTACCAAGTACTTTGAAGAATTGTATGGTGCGCAGCCAAACGCCGTGGAATCAAAGGCTCCGCTGGCCTTTGTTTCCAACTGGCGCGGAAGCATGTTCGGCGGTAAGTTTAAAACAATCTGGTCTTACTCCCTGTTTACAGAAGCGCAGGATCTGTACATGAATTATTTTGCCCTGGGTAACGAGCTTACGTTAGGGAAATTTGTAATTGCATACGATTACAAACTGAGCAACGAACAGCTTGACAGAACCGGCGTTGTTAGTGCAACGGTACCGGACAGCCTGTATGCCTATGCATTGAAGAACACCGAATATGTTGGCCACTGGGTACACCTGCATTACCGCATCAACAAAAAATGGAACCTATCCTTCTTCGGTATGCTGGACCTGGCACGCTGGAAGAGCGATATCGACCCGGGCAAAAATACAAACAACATCCGTACGGCATGGGGCTTCATTCCAACGGTGGAGTATTATCCGTTTGAGGACCTCAACCTGCGTTTCTTTGCCAACTACGTGGGCCGCATCTACGATTACTCGCATTACGCGGAAGATCGCTTCGGCGCGAAGGATTACACCACCGGCCGCTTCTGCGTGGGCTTCGTAACGCCACTGGGAATCTTCTAAGTTACTCCTCTTTCACTAGTAAACACAAAGCCCGCGGTGAGAGCCGCGGGCTTTGCTGTTTATTACCACAGTTCTTTCAGTGAAGGCAGGTGCGAAGACTTTTTCGTCCTTGTCGGAGTTTCCCGCAAAAATAAGTTCACCTATAGTACAATACCATCTGCGGGATCTCCGACAAGTTGTCAAAACCATCACGCATGCTACTCTTCGGAATTTTCATTCTGCCCCCCTTTTCGTGAATATATAACCGCTTTATGATGATAATCTCATGACTAAAGCAAAGGATTAAACAGCTGAGGCTCTTCGGAATTTGGATTCGACGCGGCGAACCGAAGTCTGATGAAAAGGATTTGTAATCCTTCAGTTACGACCGTGTTAACATATGTTATTAATTTTTCATTTTCCCTTGTCTTTTTCAAATGCAAAATGACAATCTCAACGAAGGACCCTACACGCACCCTAGGCGGAGATAGGGAGGAGACCACAGGGAGCCTACCCTAAAGCCATGTCGAAAATCAGTCGGGCTCAAAATAAGCGTATTTAAGACATTTTATTTTCAAACCCACCCAATCACATTGCCTGAAAATAAAAATAGCCCTAAAGCCTGCTTAAATAATTATTCGGCGGTTTGCAAAGAAAGTTAAGCTTAGATGAATTTTGAATGTAGCTCTTCCTGATTTGCATTCGCCGCGGCGAATATAATCTTCTGGTTACAAACTTCGCCATGTTCGCTGCTACAGAGGCGTTCCAGCTCGTCTGCATTTTTATACGATGAACGAATATAACTCGATATTACCAAACATTCGGATACTTCACTCTTTTTGAAATATAATTTTGAAGAACATTTTTTGACGAGAAAACAAGTCCTTTTTAAAATTAAAATCATTAAAAATCTTAACGGAAAAATACTAATAAAAAGATTTTTTTTTCAAAATATT
>NZ_JBQCDF010000157.1:0-24252 GCF_051961495.1 Cytophaga sp.
GTATGCCATAGCCTATATAATTGTTTCCATAAGGATATAAATGCGCGGAACGCTGCATGATTTCTTTTAACTGGACATTGGTTAATGTAGGATCATATTTCATCAGACAAGCCACAAAGCCTGCTACAGCAGGACAAGAGAACGATGTTCCATTCGGTGAAAAGCACGATACATTCGGTTTCAGATAAGGCAAATTCTCCGGACCAATACTGCTGTAATAAATCCGATCCCAGTTTATTGAATTGGTAGCACCAACCGATAATGCACCTTCAGCATCTGCCGGTGCAGAAATAATTCTCCATTCAGAATCCCCTTCGTTACCTGCTGAAACAGTAAGGAAAATTCCTTTATCCTGGAAAGCAATCTGTGCAGCTTTCGTAATACGGGCTGTTTTACCGTCAATCTCCGATTGCTTATAGTTATCATTCGGGTCATCCATTTTTGTTGCATAACCCAAAGACGTGCTGATTAAACGAATGCCTAAGCTATCCATCCATTCCATCGCCATGATCCACATATCTTCTTCACCACGGTATTCTCTATCTCCGTTCTCTGTACGGGCTAAATAAAATGATGCATTCACGGCCATGCCATACTGGGCTTTGATGGATGTATCATAACCGGCAATCATACGGACTACTTGTCTGCCATGATCATCCGAAGATGTCGCGGCCACCGTAATAAGATCCTTGCGTGTTGGATCTATAAAATCTCTTTGTCCTAATATTTTTTGATCTTCTACCAGGTACTTTGTTGCCGCATCTTCCTGCAAACGATAAAAACCTGCATCAATTACACCAATCCGGATCCCTGAACCATCCGCGCCTGCTTGTGTAAAGCTTTTTGCTTTCATTTGCTTCAAAGCAGTATGCATAAGCTCCGGTTTAACATCTATAGCTGTAGATGTACCTACCATGTATATATTTAACGGTTCAACCGATGTAACAAAACTCAGCGCCTTCACTTGTTCAACCTGCTCTCTCGTTAAATAAGCAGTTACTGCATTTAACCATTTTGATGTTGCTACAATAGATATATTTAAATCTGATAAGGATGATTTGTAAGCAGCTGTAACAGGAATATCGGTTACCTGAATCAATGGAATATTCAATGAAGTTCTATTAACAATTGTTTGCTCGCTTAATGCTTTTTTATAGTCGTACCCATTGATCTCTTTATGATCAAATGAAATCCAGTATTTTTGAGTTTGAGCATAACCAGTAAAAACAAATAGAATAAAAAAAGAACACACGATAATAGATCGCTGAATAGTTTGCATATACGTCCAATTATTAATTACTTCAAGTATAAATTTAGTCAAAATGAAATACACCCCCATCAATAAAAGCTTTTTTATTCAAAATAGAAGAAAATTGGCTGAGATGTTAGACGCATCTTCTATTGCTGTCTTTCATTCCAATGATGTGTACCCTACAAATGCTGATGGCACAATGCCCTTCAGGCAAAATAACGATCTGTTTTATTTTTCGGGTATTGACCAGGAAGATACCATCCTTGTTTTATTTCCTGATTCTACTGAACCCAAATACAAAGAGGTATTGTTTATTATTGAAACCAATGAGCATATCGCGATATGGGAAGGTAATAAACTGACTAAAGACAAGGCAAGAGAACTTTCCGGCATTGAAACAGTATTCTGGTTCCATGAATTCGACACTGTATTCAAGCAATTGGCCTATGATGCAGCCAACATCTATTGCGATCAGAATGAACATGCCCGTGCTGAAAAACTTATCGATACCAGAAACGACAGATTCATTCAATCCTGTAAAACGAATTATCCTTTACATGCGCTCAAGCGCCTGGCACCGATTTCAAACGCATTACGATCTGTAAAAGATCCTGCTGAGATCGACACAATCCGGAAGGCATGTGATATAACCAAAGCCGCGTTTGAACGGATTTTAAAAACCATCAAACCCGGTATGCGGGAATATCAAATTGAAGCCGATATCATCTATGAATTTGTGCGGCAGGGTTCAAGAGGGCATGCCTATCAACCGATTATCGCCTCCGGTGCCAATGCCTGCGTATTGCATTATATTCAGAATGATCAGGTTTGTAACGACGGAGATCTTATTCTCATGGACTTTGGCGCTGAATATGGTAACTATGCCTCAGACTTAACCCGGGTTGTTCCGGTTAACGGTAAATTCAATTCCAGACAAAAGGAGGTTTATACCGCTGTACTGAATGTCTTCAAAGAGATTAAAAAAATCATCCGACCTGGTATTACCTTACAGGAACTGAACATTCAGACAGGCAAATTAATGACGCGCGAATTGATTCAACTTAATGTATTGAAACAGGAGGATATAGAAAAACCGAACGGAGAGCAGGCATACAAGCGATATTTTATGCATGGAATTGGTCATCATTTAGGGTTGGATGTGCATGATGTACATGTAAAAAACGCCCCCCTAAAAGAGGGTATGGTGATAACTTTAGAGCCGGGAATCTATATCCGGGAAGAAAGTATCGGAATTCGCTTAGAGAATGATATTCTGGTAGTTAGCAATGGAAACATAGATTTAATGGAACATATTCCCATCGAAATTGATGAAATTGAAAGTATAATGCATTCATAATTTGCATGTTAGAAAAAGACCGTTTTTAGTTCAAATTTAATACAGAAATCGACAACCTACATAATTGCTTTTTCGTTAAAAAGATTACTTCGCTTTTATTAGGGGTTATAAAGCTCAACAAAGTCATGAAAAAATTATTTACATATTGTACTGTCGCAACCATAATGATTTTTGGATCATCTTTCAATCAGCCTGATGCAAAAAACTATTATGAAACTGGCTTAAACAGCTTAAATCAAAAGGATTATATCAAAGCAATCGGAGATTTTACCAATGCTATCAGCATGAATCCTAAATTCGGGGATGCTTATTATTACAGAGCATACTCCAAAGAATTATTAGGAAAGAAAATGGGCTTCGTTAGTTCTGAGCTTTGTTCAGATTTAATTTATTCAATGGTGTATGGCAAAGAAGAAGCATCTGAAAAAATAGACGAACTGTGTACTGGTGAATGCTTTAACATGGAATCAGCATTCGTTGAACCTGAAATTGTTTATTGCGCAGACTTTAGCTCAAAAATTTTAACAGATCTACCTGATGGTGTTGAAAGCTTCACTTACTTAATTAAGTTGAATATGTTCAACAATAAATTAGTAACACTTTCACAGAAATGGGCGTACCTTGACAAACTGATCTCTCTGGACTTAAGCAGTAATAGAATTACATTGGTACCACCGGTAATAGGTAAACTTACTTCTCTTAAAGAATTAAATCTAAACAAGAATCAGTTATCTACCTTACCTGCAGAAATCGGAAACCTCAAGAACCTTAAAACATTAACGCTTCGCCAAAATGGTTTGAAAGTTTTACCTCCAAATATTGGAACATTAACACAGCTTGAAACGCTGGACTTAGCATTAAACATGCTGTCTACATTACCTGCAGAAGTTGAAAATCTAAAAAACCTGAAAAAGCTTATACTGGTAGGTAATGAGATTTCAGCTAAAGAGCAGCAACGCATTAAAACGCTGTTACCAAACACACAGATATCGTTTGAATAAATAATCAATCTTACAACCAGCTTTATAAAATAAAAAGAAAGGCCCCTGATAATTATCGGGGGCCTTTCTTTTTATTTTGCACTTCTGGTAAAATTCCTACCAGGAGAGAGGCTAATGATGCTCCAATAAAAAAGCTCCCGTTATTAACGGGAGCTTTTTACTATAAGAAAATGAGTTATAAATTAGCTCAAAGAAATTCGTACAAATGCAGAAACAGTTAATCCTTTGTGAACACCATCTAACATTTGAGAGATTGATTTAGAGTTATCTTTTACAAATTCCTGATTCAATAAAGTAGAATCTTTGTAGAATTTATTCAATTTACCCAAAGCAATTTTTTCAAGCATTGCTTCCGGTTTACCTTCTGCTCTAGCTTGTTCTTTACCGATTTCGATTTCACGTTCAACCGTTTTAGGATCTACATCGTCTTTATCAAGTGCTACCGGCTTCATTGCTGCTGCTTGCATAGCTACATCTCTGCCAGCCTCAGAGAAATCTTTTCCGCCAGTGTTTTTCAATGCAACCAATACACCCAATTTACCATTTGAGTGTACATAAGGTACAACCTGCTCACCATCCATGGATACATAAGAAGCGATAGCAATTTTCTCACCGATTTTACCTGTAAGGTCGATGATGTGCTCCTGAATGCTGCGACCGTCTGCTAAAGCTAAAGCAGAAAGTTCTTCAACAGTAGTAGGTTTTTTAGCTACAGCGGCAGCCATGATAGCTTCAGAAAGGTTTTTAAAATCAGCTACTTTAGAAACAGGTTCTGTTTCGCAAGCAAGCGCGATTAATTTACCGTTTTTACCATCTGCAGAAACAGTGATTGAAACAATACCTTCAGAAGTTGTATTTTCTGCACGGGCAGCAGATACTTTTTGTCCTTTTTTACGAAGAATATCGATAGCAGCTTCAAAGTCTCCACCTGATTCAGTAAGAGCTTTTTTGCAATCCATCATACCTGCACCAGTCATTGTTCTTAGCTTATTAACTTCAGCTGCACTAATTGTTGACATGATCAAATGAGTTTGTTGTTTTTGAAATTGATTTGTTTTTAAAAAAAATTGAACATTGGAGACCAATGTTCAATTTTAACTATGAATTAGAAAACTAATTATTGAATCTCAGCTCTATCAGAAGCTTTCTTAGATTCTTCGTCTTCTTTTAATTTAGCGTCATCTTTTTCTCTTTTTCTTTCAGACAGCGCATCTTCAATTCCTTGACCGATTGCCTGAGTTAAGATAGAGATAGATTTGAATGCATCATCGTTTGCAGGAATCGGGAAGTCTACAATAGTAGGATCAGAGTTTGTATCTACAATTGCAAATACAGGGATACCTAATTTTTTAGCTTCAGCGATCGCGATGTGTTCTTTTTTAACATCTACAACAAAGATAGCTGCAGGAAGACGTGTTAAGTCAGCGATACCGCCTAATACTTTTTCAAGTTTTTCTTTTTCACGGCTTAATACAAGTCTTTCTTTTTTGTTTAAAGAGTTGAATGCTTCATCCTTCATCATTTTCTCCATTGAAGACATTTTCTTCAATGATTTACGAACTGTTGCGAAGTTTGTCAACATACCGCCTAACCAACGTTCAGTTGCGTAAGGCATTTTCAATCTTTTAGCTTCAGCAGTAACTACTTCCTGAGCTTGTTTTTTTGTTGCAACGAACAAAACTTTACGTCCTGAACGAACAATGCTTTTAAGAGCAGTATTAGCTTCGTCTAAACAAACTAATGTTTTATTTAAGTCGATTAAATGAATGCCATTCTTCTCCATGAAGATATATGGAGCCATCTTTGGATTCCACTTACGAGTAAGGTGACCAAAGTGAACGCCTGCATCCAATAAGTCTTTATATTCGATTTTCTTAGCCATCGTATTATAAAATAGAGAGAAATATTAACGTTTACTGAATTGGAATCTTTTACGAGCTTTTCTCTTACCGTATTTCTTACGTTCTACCATACGAGAGTCTCTAGTCATTAAACCTTCTTTTCTTAAAGGAGATTTAAATTCACCGTTAACAAGTACAAGTGCACGAGCGATACCTAAACGGATCGCTTCAGCCTGGCCAGTAATACCACCGCCTTGTACGTTAACATTAATATCATATTTACCGGCTTCAGAAACCAGGTTAAGAGGGCTCTGAACAGAGATCTGAAGAGGCTCGGTTTTAAAATATGTTTTGAAATCAAGACCATTTACCACGATAGCGCCTTTACCTGATTGCAGGTAAACACGTGCTACGGATGTCTTTCTTCTTCCAATGGCGTTTAATACTTCCATCTAAACAATAATTACAGTTGAATAACTTTAGGTTGTTGTGCTTCGTGCGGGTGCTGAGTTCCTTCAAACACGTGAACATGTCTGAACAATTCTCTACCGATACGATTTTTAGGCAACATACCTTTAATAGCTCTTTCCAGAACTTTTTCAGGGTATTTTGCTAGTGTTTCTTTTGGTGTCTGAAAACGTTGTCCACCTGGATGACCTGTATGAGAAGTGTATACCTTATCATTCATTTTATTTCCAGTCAAACGAATTTTTTCAGCGTTGATGATGATGACATTGTCACCGCAATCTACGTGTGGAGTATAAGAAGGCTTATGCTTTCCTCTTAAAATCATTGCAACCTGGCTGGCAAAACGACCTAGTGTTTTACCTGCGGCATCAACAACAACCCAGTCCTTCTGAACTGTAGCTTTGTTTGCAAACGTTGTTTTGTAGCTAATGCTATCCATTTTCTTAAATCAATAAATAATTCGCCCTTCAATTCAAAAAGGGATACAAAGATATCTGTTTAGATATTTAAATGCAAACCAAGTTCAAAAAAATCATGAAGAATACTCTTCTAATTTTTTTACCAGCACCTGAAAATCCTTCGGATAGGGTGCTTTTATGTCCAAAATCTGCTCATTCATATCTGTAAATATCAGAGAATTAGCGTGTAACGCAAATCTCTGAATCAGGGGTCTTTCTTCAGAATCTTTTTTTAAATTAAATTTTTTTCTTTTGATTTCTGAAAGATATAAGGGTAGCCCTCCGTAGATTTCATCCCCTACAATGGGAGCTCCCAGGGTAGAAAGGTGAATCCGGATCTGGTGCATACGACCGGTAATGGGTAAACAACGCACCAAAGTGGCTTTTTTAAATGCCTGTATGGTAAAGAAGATCGTTTCGGCGATTTTTCCTTTGGCTTTATCAATTTTAACCGTTCCGGTAGGGAGAGCTAAAATAGGCAGGTATACATCTACCCCATCCAGGTCATGCGTGCCATTTACTACCGCGTGGTATTCCTTGGTTACTTGCCTGGATTCAAACTGTATAGAGAGATGTCTGTATGCAGCCGGATTTTTAGCTACAGCCAATACGCCAGAAGTTTCTTTATCTATCCGATGGCAGAGCTGCGCATCCGGCCAGTATTCCCTTGCCATCCTTATAATGCTTGTAGCCCCGCCTGAACGCTCGTCGAGTGAAGATATAAATGGAGGTTTATTGATAAAAAAATAGTCATCATTTTCAAAAATGATTAATTCTTTAATCTCAACCTTTTTCATTTATTACTTTTCCTTTCTTTAAACGGAACTGGAATTCCGTGCCTTCATTTACCCTGCTTGAAACTATGATCCTGGAATCATGGGCTTCAAGAATGTGTTTTACTATAGACAATCCGAGTCCGGAACCGCCTTTATCCTTGGAGCGGCTTTTTTCAACCCGGTAAAATCTCTCAAAAATACGATTTAAATGTGTCTCTTCTATACCCGGACCATCATCTTTCACTGAAATTAATACCGATTCATTTTCTATGGTATAGGAAAAGATAACCGTTCCATTGTCGTTGCCATACTTTATAGCATTGACAATCAAATTGGTAACAACCTGCCCGATGCGCAATTTATCAGCATGTATATAACAGGATTTGGGAGAATATTTATTGAACTTTAACCGGATACCACGTTTCTGGGCGGCATCTTCCAGTTGTTCAAAAATGTCTTCTGTCAGTTTCCGGATATCGAAATTCTGGAAATGCATTTTAATCTCACCGCTTTCCAATTGCGAAATGGTAATCAGGTCTTCAACCAATAAATTGAGTCCATCCAGGCTGAAAGCTGCTTTTTGAAGAAACCGTTCCCGTACATTGATATCATCCATTGCTCCTTCCATCAGTGTGTGTACAAATCCCTGGGCGGCGAATAAAGGTGTTTTCAGTTCATGGGAGACGTCTGCCAAAAATTCACGCCTGAAAGTCTCCAGCTTTTTAAGCTCTTCAATCTCCCGTTGTTTCTGAACAGCAAAATCCGATAACTCCTTTCGTATTTTGACAATAGGGTCGGTTGTATTGATATATTTGTTGCGTTCCGGGTTGGCCTCTTTCTTTTTAAACGGGCGCAGCATATCTGAAATCGTATCCAGCTCCTTATATAAAGTAATGTTTAACAATATATAGGAAGAACCCGATATTAATGCGAATAAAAAAAACAGCATCCACTGCCATCCGTGAATGGCCGGGATTACAGAATAGATATATAATAGCCCTGCAGTGAGCAGCGTTACAAACAAACCCAGAAATAAGGCTACATTGCGGGGATGGGTCATTTACAGAAAGGAATTATTCATCGATTGCAAATTTATAACCGATTCCTTTAATAGTTGTTATATAATCCTCCCCAATTTTCTCTCTTACTTTCCGGATATGTACGTCTACAGTTCTTGGCACAACATATACGTCAGTTCCCCAGATGTTTTTCAATAATTCATCCCGGTTGAAAACCGTGTTTGGCCTGTTCGCTAAAAAATAGAGCAGTTCAAATTCTTTTTTAGGAAGAATGATTTTATCCGGCCCTTTCATCACGGTATAGCTTGAACGGTCAATAACCAGATCTTTAATCACAACACTTTCCTTTTCATTTGTGCTCTTTACTCCTCTGCGGAAAAAAGCAGAAACTCTGCTGATCAGTGCTCTCGGCTTTATAGGTTTGGTAATAAAATCATCTGCTCCGGCATCAAATGCTGCAATCTCTGAAAATTCTTCAGAACGGGCTGTCAGGAAAATGATATAGGATTCTTTTAATTTCGGTATTTCACGGATTTTTCGGCAAGCCTCAACTCCGTCCATCTTAGGCATCATAATATCCATTAAGATCAACTGGGGTAAAAACTCTTTTGCTTCTTCTATCGCTTTTAAACCATTATTGGCACTGCGAACATCATACCCTTCTTTTGTAAGATTATACTCAAGTAATTCAATTATATCTTGCTCATCATCTACCACTAAAATCCGATTGTTCGCTTTCATTTATACTATGGTTTATTTAATAATTCCGCCAGTTTCGCATGCAGATCTTCTCCGCGAAGGTTTGCAGCAATCAGCTTACCTTGTTGATCAATCAGGAATGTTGCCGGAATTCCTTTTACATTATATAGCTTAGCAGCATCCGATTGCCATCCTTTTAAATCTGATACATGGTTTGGCCAGATCAAGCCGTCTTTATTAATTGCAGCCTGCCACTGGTCTTTATTGGTATCTAACGATACACTAAACACCGTGAAGCCTTTTTCCTTATAAATATTATATGCATTAACAACATTCGGATTCTCCCCTCTGCACGGTCCACACCAGGATGCCCAGAAGTCAATCAGTACAACTTTACCTCTTAAAGAATTTAAAGCAAGTGTTTTTCCATTAATATCTGTCAGGATAATATTAGGCACTTCTTCTCCCACAGAAATACTTTTAGGAAAACTGGCCTTGATCTGTTTTGCATCTGCTGATTTTGGAAATTCCTTAATAAAGTTATTGGTAAGTCCTTTGGCATAATCCAGATCGTTCTGAATAAATAACGGAATGAGAGTAGAATAAAACACTTGTTTATTATCCGATCCCGCCGCACAGGAAGCCAGCAACTTTTCTGCAGCGGCTTTCCATGCATACAGATCCTGCTGTACATAATATTGGTAGTAAGCCTGAATTTTTGATGGCAGCATATCTCCTGCCGCATATTCTTTATCACTGAATTCTGCCGGAGTAAAAAAAGTCTCTGCCGTTTTACCATCAAATATAAACATATTGATCACCTTGGTGATAAACAATGCAGGATTTGCGGTTGCTATACGTTTCAATTCAACTTCATAAACAGCATTCAGGGAATCACTTTTTTGTCGCAATACAGCAATTTCATTGCTGAATCGTTCTTCAGTCATACCCGGCTGTTCTTTGATCTGCTGAGCCTGTTGATTCAAGGTTGTATTGAATGTATTTTGTGTCTGATTGATTTTTTGATACGAAGCAAAGACATCGTTTTCTTTGGAACCTGTAATTGTAATGCTCCTTTCTATATCAAGGTTGCCGGTAACGACAATACTTTCATAGCCTGCAATCAACGTCAGCGCTTCTGTTTTATCAAAGCCCAATTTATAAAAGCCCGTAGGAATCACATCGGCGTATTTGAATTCGAATGAACCGTTTGAATATCTGGTTGAATCGAACGCATAAACCGTGCTGCCTAAATACTTGAATAAATAAATTGTAGAGTGGCCTGTTTGTGTGAATTTACCTTTAATTGAAATTGGCTTAGCCTGTACATTTGAAGCCAATAAAATTAAACAAACCAACGCTACTTGCTTAATGAATTTCATGTGATGCAAATTTAAATAGAATTAAAAGGAGAATACCGGTAAGTTAAGAGAATTGACCAATATTAACAATTTCTTAATTTACCGGTAATGCAAATATAATCTGGGCTGAACTTATTTTTTCGTAAACACAATCGGGTGTTTCAAACCGGAAAAATCTTTCAGTTCAACTTCAACTTTTCCTACAAACATATCTGCTTCAATTTTGACAGGAATTTTATTGCCGTCATCTGAAAGCCACATACGAATTGAATTTCCGCCGTCAAACATTTTGTTATCCGGCATCACAGGCTGAATCTTAATTGCATTGATATACCCGTGTTTTGTATGTACTTTTTCTTTTCCAACATACTTTACTGTAAAATCATACAGCTTATCTTCAAAAAAAGCTTTCATGCTGATAGTAGTGCCTGTAGCCATTTTTGAATAATCCAGGGTACGCAGATAATAAGCACCGCTCACAATATCCTGCAGGTTCGCAGAGATTGGATATTCAGCTGTGGATTTGCTCAACTCCTTACCGCTTTCTCTGATTACGTTTGCTTTATTGTTTTTATAATCAAACATAACCATCTCTTTTAACCGGTAGTTATTTTCTATGATGTCACGCATACTTCTTTGCGGAATTTTAGTAGCAGTATCGATATAGCTGGTCCATTGATCGCGGATATGCATTGCTACATCAAATGTACCTGTTGACGAACCGATAACAGCAGCTTTATAACATACTTTATTATTGATCAGATATAATGCAGGATCTACTTCAATACGAGCCTCACCGGCTGTAATGAATCCGTAATGCAAACGATACGACAACGCCTCTTTAGGACCATATGCCGCGACGGTAGCTACAGGCGCTTGTGTCTGGAATGTAAACGAAGCGGCCATAAGCAGAATTAGAGAAATTACTAAAAAGCGTTTCATAGGTACTGACATGTTAAATGGTGTTATTATATAAGATACAAAAGATATACCAATATTTTATAGGCTATCATTTATTGGAATACTCCCATCTTTTTTCTTTCAAACAAATAAAATACATTCTTTTGAATGTTGATAATTTTAAAAACCTTACTGGATAAAAGTTTGTAAATTAGCAAGATAAATATCTATCCGAGATTAAATACTAAAATAATTAGTATTTAATTTGCTAATTATTTTAGTATTTAATAGGTTTGTATCGTCGGTTAAGAAACCGGCCTTGTTTGAAAAACGCAGCATGAAAGAGTAGAATATTTCATGCACGCTCAAAGTAAGATCTTTAACCATTTTAACAACAAAGCCATGAGTAAAAATGCAAGTGCATCAAATCCGCAAAACGAAAAACTGAAAGCTTTACAGCTGACTATTGACAAATTAGAGAAAACCTACGGTAAAGGCACCGTGATGAAATTGAGTGATGAAGTTGTTCCGGATGTACCTGTCATTCCAACAGGTTCTTTGGGCCTTGACATCGCTTTAGGTATCGGTGGACTTCCCAAAGGAAGAATCGTTGAGATTTACGGACCTGAATCTTCCGGTAAAACAACGCTTTCGATGCATTGCATTGCTGAAGCACAGAAATCCGGTGGTATAGCTGCATTTATTGATGCGGAACATGCTTTTGACAAAACATATGCTGAAAAATTAGGCATTGATACTACAAACTTATTAATCTCGCAACCAGACAACGGAGAGCAGGCATTGGAAATTGCCGAGCATTTGATCCGTTCAGGCGCCATCGACATTATTGTTATTGACTCTGTTGCCGCCCTTGTACCTAAAGCTGAAATTGAAGGTGAAATGGGTGACAGCAAAATGGGTCTTCAGGCACGTTTAATGTCTCAAGCCTTACGTAAATTAACCGGAGCCATTAACAAAACAGGCTGCTGCTGCATATTCATCAACCAGCTAAGAGAAAAAATTGGTGTTATGTTTGGCAACCCTGAAACAACAACCGGTGGTAATGCTTTGAAATTTTATGCTTCTGTACGTCTGGACATCCGCCGCATCGGACAAATCAAAGAAAGTGCTGACAATATTACAGGTAACCGTACCAAGGTAAAAGTTGTTAAAAACAAAATGGCGCCTCCGTTCAAAGTCATTGAATTTGATATCATGTACGGCGAAGGAATCTCCAAGATCGGGGAAATCATTGACCTGGGTGTTGAACTTGGTATTATCACAAAAGCCGGTTCATGGTTCTCTTATGAAGGAACGAAACTGGGTCAGGGAAGAGATGCAGTACGCACGGTATTCCTTGATAATCCGGAAATGCAGGACGAAATTGAATTAAAGATTCGCCAGAAAGTACAATTAAGCGGAGTTCCCGCAGCCATGGAAGCGAAGGAGCTCGAAGAGGAAGAAGCATAATCTTCCCCTGCGAATTCTACCGCAGGATTTCTCATGGCAAAAAGGCATCTTGTTCAGAAATGAACCGATGCCTTTTTCTTTTTATAAATACATTTCAGAACTTCCCTACCAATTCCCCATAAGCCAATACCTTGCCTTCCATCGCTTCCATGATTTCATGCTTGTCAGCATTCACGAAATCTAACGCGGGTACTGATAACGCATATACACGGAAAAAATAACGATGGATACCTATCGGCGGCTTTGGTCCCGCATAGCCAACGCCGCCGGTATAATTAATGCCTGAAGCGATATGATCTGCTTGTAGCTGCTTTGCAGTAACTGCCTGGGGCAAAGCATGTACCTGTGCAGGAATATTATACAAAACCCAATGACTTACTGTTGTTAATTTAAAATAAGGTGCCGGACCATCATAATCTGTCATAAGCAACACAAGAGATTTTGTTCCGCCAGGCAGATTGCTCCAGTGCAATTCGGGAGATTTATTGTCTCCTCTACCTGAAAACGGCGATGGCATCATTTCATCATGCACAAAATCATCTGAGCTTAATGCAATCGTGCGCGGGATTGATTTGTGATAATTATATTCTGCACGTTGCTGCTTTGAAACCAGTATAAGCCTCGTTATTATCGTTCCAGTAGTAATTATAAAAATCAGCAATAAAATATTCTTTATCATTTGTTCGCTCGTTATTCTCGTCATTATATAAGTTATAAAAAAAAGCAGCCGTTTCAAATAATACTGCAAGATTACTTCTTATACACAGTGCAAGTCAGAATACCTTGCAAAAACAATTTTGTACTCGTAACAATAAAGCCATGCCGTTTAATCAGCCGATCAATGGAAGGTAGTTGCCGGGCAGGCAGGTATGTTATTTTTCTGAAAAAATAATACAATACCTTTAACCCAACACGTGCACATAGACGCAATATACAATTGCCGGGTATTGAAAAATCGGTCACATATAATAATGCATCCTTGCTCAGCTGTCTGTTAAAAGATGTAATTAGTGTATCCACATGTGCATCATCAAACAGATCTAAAAAATAATTACAGACAATAACATCATACACACCGGGTTCAAGCTCTTCAACCGGTTTACAAACGAAAGTCACACGTTGCAATGCTTCCGGTAGCTGCGTCAACATCCTGTTCCGTGCATAAGCAATCATTTTCGCTGAGGCGTCTACATACGTTACATGAATTGTTTTATTTGTTTGCAATAATTGCTGCAAAAAATAGCCTGTTCCGCCACCAACAACCAAGCCGGTTGATTGTGTACTCAGCTTTTCAATGAATGCCAGCTGGCTTTTATTGATCTGATTGCAAGAGGTTATATATGTTATTGCATCGTAAAAAAATGTAATACGGTCAAAACCTTTACCAACGTTGTTTTTATTTTCGGGCACGTTTAAAATAGATTAATTTACTTTTTACTTACAATGTCAACCATAGCAGTATGAGTCCTATTACATTTATATGCTTTTATTTATACAGTGAATGCTCCTAACAGATTAGCCAGAAATTGTAATAAAACCGAACGCATAATTACAACAAATCATTCCGTTGATTATCTTTTAACTGAACGCCTGACAATTGTTGTGAACGTATTTCATGCAGTAAATAAGAAATTTTATATACAGCCTGCTGGTAACTTAAACCGGCTGGCTGTATATTGGAAACACAATTTCGTTTTTCATCGGTATTACCACTGCGAGGCATATAAGTTATATATGCCCCCAAACTTGTTGGAGCACTTAATCCAGGCCGTTCCCCTAATAATATTAAAGAGATCTGAGCATTTAGAGCTTCTCCGATAGGATCCGATAGTCCAACCCTTCCTTGCTCCGCTAATATGATTGGTGCAATATTCCAATAAGCCAGTTCTTTCAACAATAACTCAATAAAAGGAATTGCATGTATATTCACTGCATCTGCAGACAAACCATCCGCAAAGATGATGCACAAATCCGTTTTATCCGTTCGTAAAGATTCCAATTGCTGACGACTTTGCCCATGCAGCAATCTTCCTTTATTCGGATTCCGGATATAATCCACCCGATCCTGGGCCTGGCTCTTTACCCGCTGGACATTCAAGCCGAGTTGAAAAAGCTTTTCGTTCAACCAATCTGCTTTAATTTCCGCTTGCACAGCGTCACGCGCCAACGCATGCGCCATACGCAGGCTTAATATTTCTGAAGTTGGCATAGCATTACCGGCACGTCCCATTGCAATACGCGCATGTGTAAAATTCCGCAGTTCTTGCCAATAATCTTCTTCCATACTTTATACAATTAATCCATTCAAATCATCTAAAAAGCGTATGTTATTCCGTGCACCCGTGATTTCATGTTGAGCATTCATCATTCCCATTTGTATCAACCAGCTTTCAAATTCAGGTGCAGGCCGTAACTTCAAAAGTTTACGGATATATAAGGCATCATGAAAAGAACTACTTTGATAATTCAGCATGATATCGTCTGAACCTGGCACTCCCATAATAAAACTGCAGCCTGCCGTACCCAACAATGTTAGTAAAGCATCCATATCATCCTGATCTGCATCTGCATGATTGGTATAACAGATATCACACCCCATAGGCAATCCCATAATTTTCCCGCAGAAATGATCTTCCAGTCCGGCACGTATTATTTGCTTCCCATCAAACAAATATTCCGGACCAATAAAACCAACAACTGTGTTTACCAAAAGTGGATTGAAGGCCCTTGCAACTGCATAGGCACGGGCTTCTATTGTTTGTTGATCAATGCCATGATGTGCATTTGCAGAAAGCGAACTTCCTTGCCCCGTTTCAAAATACATCACATTATTTCCGATTGTCCCTCTTCCCAGTGATAAAGCGGCATCATGCGCTTCCCTGAGTAACGAAAGATTTATTCCAAAGCTGCTATTTGTTTTCTCTGTTCCGCCAATAGATTGAAAAACAAGATCAACAGGAGCTCCTTGTTCGATAGCCATAATCGTGTTGGTTATATGGCTAAGTATGCACGATTGCGTAGGGATATTGTATTGCTGGCGCACAGCATCAATCAACTTTAACAATTGAATTTGAGTAGCAACATTATCTGTGGCAGGATTGATGCCAATAACAGCATCGCCGCTTCCATAAAACAATCCATCCAGCATAGATGCAGCAATCGCTTTCAGATCATCCGTAGGGTGATTTGGCTGCAGCCGTGTGGATAAGCGCCCTTTAAGCCCTATTGTATTCCTAAAACGTGTGACAACTTCGCATTTTGAACTTACCAGAATTAAATCCTGCAAACTCATAATTTTTGAAACAGCTGCTGCCATTTCGGGTGTTATTGCTTTTTGCAATGCAGTCAAATCATTCGTTGAAGTTGTATTGCTTAACAGGAAATTTCTAAAATCGCCAACCGTAAGGTGGGCAATGGTTTTGAAATTGACCTGGTCATGTGAATCAAAAATGAGCCGGGTTACTTCATCGGTTTCATAAGCAACCAACGGAACTTCGAGAAAAGTTGTCAGAGGTAAATCAGCCAGGGCCATTTGAGCAGCCACTCTTTCCTGGTAAGATGTTGCTGCGAGTCCGCCCAATTGGTCGCCCGATCGTATCGGAGATGCCTTCGCCAGCAATTCCGCTAAGGTATTAAATATAAATACTTGTCGATGAACAGTATGTTTATACATATCTACACTTATTATAATACATCACCAATCAGCTCTTCTTACTAAAGATGATTGGTTTATAGGAAATAAACAAGTGAAGCTTTTGTTACGACTGGTTTAAAATCCTACTAAAAGCGTCTAATTACCAAGCTATTATTAAGCATTTTTTGTAATTCAGCGAAAAGCTGTTAAATTATTCCTATCTTTGCATGCTCAATTACATTTTAAATTTAATACCGTAATATTAAATGAAATTATCAGAATTTAAATTTGCCCTTCCGGCAGATCTTGTTGCACAACACCCTGCTGCAAACAGAGACGAAGCAAAAATGATGGTCATTAATCGCGCTACCGGCACCATCGAACACAAAGTTTTCAAAGACATTATCAATTATTTCGACGAAGGAGATATCATGGTTATGAATAACACCAAGGTTTTCCCTGCGCGTTTATATGGTAATAAAGAAAAAACAGGCGCAAAAATCGAAGTATTTCTTCTGCGTGAATTAAATGCTGAACTGCACCTCTGGGACGTATTGGTTGATCCTGCCCGTAAGATCCGTGTAGGTAATAAATTATATTTCGGCGACAGCGATTTAGTTGCTGAAGTTGTAGATAACACTACATCCCGCGGCCGTACCATCCGTTTCTTATTCGACGGTAATTCAGAAGATTTTTCAAAAATCATTGAAACCATTGGCGAAACTCCGCTGCCAAGATATATTAAAAGACCGGTTGAGGAAGCCGATAAAGACCGTTACCAAACTATCTTTGCTGAAGCTAAAGGCGCAGTAGCTGCCCCTACAGCAGGCTTACACTTTACCAAACAGGTAATGAAGCGTATGGAAATCAAAGGTGTAAACTTTGCTCCATTGACCTTACACGTTGGTTTAGGCTCATTCAGAACCGTTGATGTTGAAGATTTAACGAAACACAAAATGGATTCTGAGAACTTTATCATCACTGCAGAAACTGCGGAGACCGTTAATAAAGCACTGGATAAAAAGAAACGCGTTTGCGCAATCGGTACTACAACCATGCGTGCACTGGAATCTTCTGTTTCTGCGAACAACCGTTTGAAACAAAACGCAGGCTGGACAGATCGTTTCATCTTCCCTCCGTATGATTTCAAAATTGCAAACGCAATGCTTACAAACTTCCACATGCCTGAATCTACATTGTATATGATGGCTTGTGCATTTGGCGGCTATGAATTAATGACAAAAGCATATAAAACTGCCATTAAAGAAAAATATAACTTCTTAAGTTATGGTGATGTAATGCTGATCATCTGATAGAGAAAAAAATAGTTAAATAAAAAAAGTCCTCCGATAGTTATCGGAGGACTTTTTTTATTTAACTGAATTCAACTTCAACGATTGATATCGTGGGTATGTGAATTCCTCCTTTTAATGTTATATACTGATGATCGGCCGACCAGATGGTTGTATGAACCATCATGAGTTTTCCGTCTTCGGTCATAAAGGTCATCTTTACTTTACCATGATACGCATTGCCTAAGCGCTCTGCTTTCTCAAGGTAAATTTGTCTTAATCTTCTTTTAACAGGATCTTCAATAACATCCGTTTTAGAAAATAATATTGTAGACAGTGCTTCTTTTTCAATTAAAGTTACTTGCTGCTGCTGCTGTATTTTTTCCATATTCGTTTCGCCCTCATTTTACAATACTCCAATAACGTTCATTACGCAAATAATCAATTATTGTTTCTAATGTTGAAAATTGAGATAAAAAAAGGGATGTTTTTACACATCCCTTAAATTTAAGAAGTAATTCTGAAGATATTTAGTATCCCATTTTCTCGTTTGCATTGAAAGAATTCAAATCTTCAAATGCTTGTTTTAAACGAGCCACGAATGAATCTTCACCTTTACGTAACCACACACGTGGATCGTAGAATTTCTTATTTGGTTGATCAGCGCCTTTAGGGTTACCAATCTGTCCTTGTAAATATGCTTCGTTTGCTTTGTAGTAGTTCAACACACCTTCCCAGAAAGCCCACTGTAAATCTGTATCTAAGTTCATTTTTACTACACCGTAACCGATTGCTTCACGGATTTCAGCCTGTGAAGAACCAGAACCACCATGGAATACGAAATCCAAAGGATTCTCTTCTGTGCGGCCATATTTAGATTTGATGTAATCCTGAGATTTTCTTAAAATTTTCGGCTCTAATTTAACACTACCTGATGTATATACACCGTGTACGTTACCGAATGCTGCTGCGATTGTGAATTTATCACTCACTTTCATTAATTCTTCGTATGCATAAGCAACTTCTTCAGGTTTTGTATACAACTCATCGTGATGAACACCAGAATTGTCGACACCATCTTCTTCACCACCGGTAACACCCAATTCAATTTCAAGTGTCATACCGATTTTGCTCATACGCTCAAGATATTTTTTGCAGATCTCGATGTTTTCATGCAATGGTTCTTCAGAAAGATCCAGCATGTGAGAAGAGTACAATGGTTTTCCATGAACTTTGTAGAACGCTTCACCAGCAGTTAACAAACCGTCAATCCATGGAAGTAATTTTTTTGCTGCGTGGTCAGTATGTAAAATAACACCTACACCATACAATTCAGATACCTGATGAACGTGATGTGCACCGGAGATTGCACCAGCAATAGATGCTTCCTGATTTCCGTTTGGTAAAGATTTACCAGCATAAAACTGTCCACCGCCGTTTGAGAATTGCACGATAACCGGAGAGTTAGCAACTTTTGCTGTTTCCATAACTGCATTCACAGTACCAGTACTTACAACATTTACTGCAGGGAATGCAAGTTTTGCTTTTTTAGCATCAGCAAATAACGCCTGAACTTTGTCGCCTGTAATAACGCCAGTTAGTGCTTTGCTTTTAACATTTTCAACCATAATACTTTGTTTATTATTCTTTGTAGTTGGATACATTTTTTTCCTGAAAAGGAAGATTAAATATACAAAAAAGCATTTATACTGAACACCAATTTGCCACGAAAATTGCTTAAAATGTAATAATTGGCTATTTTTTGCATTATACTAACAATATATATTAACATGTTGGCAGGCACTTTTTACTGAAAGCCTCCTCCTCACGTAAAATGAATGGAAACTTAGTACATTGCACCATTATGCGGTTACGTTCCAAGCCAGTTTTATGCAATTATTATGTCACTTACCGCTGCAATGCCACCTGCAGTTTTTGTGATATCTGGGAAAAGCCGTCTCCTTATGTAACGCTTGATACTGCAGAAAAAAACATTGCTGACCTGAAAAAACTGGGTGTAAAAGTCATTGATTTTACCGGCGGCGAGCCCTTGCTGCACAGAGATATAGACCAGTTACTGAAGCTGGCAAAAAAACATGGCATGATCACAACACTCACTACCAATGCGCTTTTATATCCTAAATGGGCCGAACGGTTAGCAGGCTTAATAGACATGCTGCATTTTTCACTTGACTCACCCGACAAAGAAGAGCACGATACTTTACGTGGTGTTGCCTGCTTTGATTTTGTCATGGAATCCATCCAACTGGCGAAATCATTGGGCGAACGCCCCGATATCCTGTTTACGGTCTTTGATCACAACATTCATCTGATCAAAAGAATGTATGAAGAAATCTGTTTGCCGAATGATCTCGTGCTGATTTTAAATCCATCATTTGAATACAACCAGGTTAATATCGGCAACGGCTTAAAAGAAAAAGATCTGAATGAACTGGCCCATTGGGCGAAGAAAAAAAATATTTACATCAACGAAGCATTTATTCAGCTTCGGTTGGATGGCGGCAACCACACTGCTGATCCGGTATGTAAGGCCGCATCTTCTACCCTTGTCATTTCTCCTGATAATACATTGGTCCTGCCCTGCTATCATTTAGGAACAGAGGCATTTTCCATCAACAACGATTTATACAACCTGTATCATTCTGCTGCTGTTAAAAATGTTATTGCGCAGGAAGGCAAACTAGCTGCCTGCGAAGGCTGCACGATCAACTGTTACATGCAGCCATCGTTTGCGGTAGAGATCAATAAATACTGGTTCAAAGCATTGCCAAGTACATTGAAATACGGCATTGAAAAGGGCACGTGGAAAGAATTGTTCAAATAGATTTGTCTGAACTGTGATTTATTTGATTTATATGATTCGTGTAATTTCTTCTTATTCATTTCAGAAATTTAAATCAGCAAGAGCTTCTCTAAAAGAGTTAGAATCTTCCGATTCCTTCCTTATATTTACATAGAACTATATTTAGACTTGCACATGAATCTTCGCATCTTTTTTGATCCGGTTTCTATTGAACTTCAACCTTCCGATTTACTTGAACCATACATCTTTGCCAATGCCATTACGTATTACAAAGACAGCTTCCCTGAGCTGCAGGGCGTACATATCGCTCTGATTGGTCTATCTGAAGAAAGAGGCTCAACCACAAACCGCGGTGCAGAAAAAGGCGCAGACGAAATTCGCAAAAAACTATATGCTCTGCGCAGAGGCTCCGGCAGCAACAACATCGTTGATTTGGGCAATCTGCGTGTAGGGATTAATGTGGAAGAAAGTTATTTACGCATCAAGGAAGTCTGTGAATATTTGTTAAGCATCAACATCATTCCTGTTTTGTTCGGCGGCACACATGATCTTGACCTTGGTCAGTTTCAAGCATACGCCGGTTCAAACAAACTCATCAGCGTATTGAATGTGGATGCATACATTGACATGAATATTCCAACGGAAGATATCAGCAAAACGCATTTGCACCGCATCCTGCTGCATGAACCGAATTTCCTCTTCAACTTTTCACAACTTGCGTATCAAACATACCTGACCGATCAGGAAACACTGAATGTTCTTGAAAAATTATATTTCGAAATGTACCGCATTGGTCAGATGCGCGAGAACCTGGACGAAATAGAACCAGTGATCCGTGATGCTGATATGATGAGCTTCGATATCACTGCGATCAGACACAGTGATGCTGCAGGCAATGCCAATGCGCAACCTTTCGGTTTAACCGGCGAAGAAGCCTGTCAGATCTGCTGGTATGCAGGCCTGAACTCTAAACTAACCTCTTTAGGTATCTATGAATACAACCCGCTGTTTGACGAACGTAGACAAACGGCTTCCGTGATTGCTACAATGATCTGGTATTTTATTGAAGGTTTTTATAACCGCAAGGAAGATTCCGATTTTGAAAGCACAAAATATGTACGGTACATTGTACCTATGCAGGGCGAGCCTTCACAGCTTACATTCTACAAACACCTTCAAACGGAAAAGTGGTGGCTGGAAGTTCCTTTCCCAAACAACAAACATCAGTATGCCCGCAACTCAATCATTCCTTGCGCATACTCTGATTACCTAACTGCTAACCGAGGCGAACTGCCATACCGCTGGATCAACACGCATGCTAAACTCATCTGATGCTCCTTTAAAAGAGTATACCAAAAGTCAGCTGGCATTACGCAACGGCCAGGATAAACCGGAAATCTGGTGCGCCTTCAATGGATTGATCTATGATGTATCGCGGTCAAAGCTATGGCGCAACGGCAAGCATTATGAACACTGGGCCGGACAGGATCTTACCGATGAAATGAAAGACGCTCCGCATACACAGAATGTGTTTGATACGTTTACGGTGGTAGGGAAATTAAAGTAGTACGGAGTATAAAGTACTAAGTACAGAGTATAAATTAAGAGAACTTTAAATTAAACAGTACTTAGTACTCTGTACTCTGTACTCATACTAACACATGATTGCAATCGTCGACAGTGGTTCAACAAAAGCAAACTGGTTATTTACCGGAAAAAATCAAGTACATGATTTCTCAATCCGTACAACCGGTATCAATCCGTATTATCAAACTGTAGAAGAAATTCAGGAAGCGTTACAGAAAGAACTTGTACCGAATCTTCCGCAGGTAAATTTAATTACTGCTGTTTATTTTTACGGCGCCGGCTGCGAACTACCCGCACAACAGGCCGTAGTGGCGCGAGCGATCTCTCCGCTTTTCAATAATTGCTCTGTACATGTAGACAGCGACCTGATTGCTGCGGCACGCTCTGTACTAGGCGATGACGCGGGCATCTGCTGCATCAGTGGCACAGGATCAAACACCTGTTATTATGATGGTAAAAAAATCGTCCGTAATATAAACTCATTGGGCTTGTATATGGGTGATGAAGGAAGCGGCGGCTTCTTAGGAAAACTGCTGGCGCGTGATTATATCCGTGAGGCTATGCCTGCCGATGTACGTGCGCGTTTTGAAGTATTCACGGCAGATCGCAAAAGCGATATCATGGACAAAGTATATAAAAAGCCTTTCCCTAACCGTTATCTTGCGTCCCTTGCACCATTTGCCATCCTGCACAAATCAGAAGCCTACCTGAACGGATTGATTGAAGAAAACTTCCGTTTGCTGTTTGACAATTGTATTTGTCGTTACGATAATTTCGAAAAACTGCCTGTGCGCTTCATTGGTTCTATTGGCTTACATCTAAGAGAAGCCCTGGAAAAAGTAGCCGCTGATAAAAAAGTAAAAATTGACAAAATCGTTGACGACCCGATGCAGGGTTTAAAAGAATATCATTTGAAACACACGTTATGAATATAACTGAATCCTCTTCAAACTATTCAAACCTGGAACAGATGTCTGTTTCAGATTTATTGACCAACATCAATAAAGAAGACAAGACGGTGCCGCTTGCGATAGAAAAAGCTTTACCGCAATTAGAAGCATTGATCAATTCTATCGTACCGCGCATGAAAAACGGCGGCCGCTTATTTTATATCGGTGCCGGTACCAGCGGCAGGCTCGGCGTGGTAGACGCCTCTGAATGTCCACCTACTTACGGCGTACCCCAAGGCATGGTCGTTGGTATTATTGCAGGCGGCGACAGCGCCATACGCAAGGCTGTTGAATTTGCGGAAGACAATGCCACACAAGCCTGGCTCGATCTGAAAGAATATGATATCAATACAACAGATACTGTAATCGGTATTGCTGCTTCCGGCAGAACACCTTATGTGATCGGCGGTTTAAAGGCAGCGAAAGAAGCTGGTATCAATACCGGCTGTATTGTTTGTAATCCGGGCTCTGCTGTTGCAGCAACCTGTGACTTTCCTGTAGAAGTGATTACAGGACCGGAGTTCGTTACCGGGAGTACCCGCATGAAAGCCGGCACAGCCCAGAAGCTTGCACTGAATATGATCTCTACAGCCGTTATGATTCAGCTTGGAAAAGTAAAGGGAAACAAGATGGTAGATATGCAATTGAGCAATTTAAAACTTGTAGACCGCGGCGTGCGCATGATCATAGATGAATTGAATATTGACGCAGAGCAGGCAAAGAAGTTACTGGAAGAGAATGGTAATAATGTACGTAATGCTATAAACGCATACAAAGGCCATGCATGAGATTGAACCGTTTTACAATTGGGAGGAAAATTATTCTTCTGCTGAAGACCCACGGTCTCCCTTTTATGAAGCGGAATACAATACCGAATACTACACCAATTCCATCTATGGATATTATATCCATCCCCTATGGGATTATATAGGCTCTGAAACCTTATACATAAAAATTCTTTTTGCAGATTACGACGAGCAGGTTGTTGTGATCGAATTTTTAGGCGAATGGAACGACACCCTGCACAATGACATTATGCATCTGAAACGAAATGTGATTGACTTACTGCTTGCTGAAGGCATTACTAAATACATTTTAATCGGAGAGAACATCATGAACTTTCACGGCAGCGATGATGAATACTATGCAGAATGGTTTGAAGAAATTGAAGATGGCTGGATTGCTGCCATTAATTTCCGTGAACATGTTTTAGAGGAATGGAAAAAATTCAGCCTTGATTATTACATCAATTTCGGCGGAACACTTGAATTATTGAACTGGAGGACCATGAACCCACAGGTGTTTTGTAAAACAGTTGAAGGCTTAATTCAAAAGAGACTAGATTAACAAAAAACAATACCCA
>NZ_JBQCDF010000158.1:0-27145 GCF_051961495.1 Cytophaga sp.
CTCGTCTTCAATCTTCCCGTTTAAATTCCTTCTTGTTATATTAAAAAAGTCCAATCTTAAATTCCTCTAAAATAAATTCGCCGAAATATTTTTTTAGAGTATTCTAAAATATTATTTTTATAAGCGAAAAATATTTACAGATGCTTACTTATACAGAAGAAAACTACATCAAAGCCATTTATCACCTTTCCGGTGATGAGAACAGAGATGTCAGCACCAATGGTATTTCTGAAGTATTAAAGACAAAACCTGCTTCTGTTACCGATATGCTCAAGAAGCTTTCGGACAAATCCTTTGTCAATTATGTAAAGTACCAGGGTGTAACCCTGACTAAAAAAGGCAGAAAAGAAGCGCTGCAGATTATCCGCAAACATCGGTTGTGGGAAGTATTTCTGGTGGATAAACTGAAGTTTCACTGGGACGAAGTACATGAAATTGCCGAACAGCTTGAGCATATACAATCATCCGTACTGATTACCCGTCTGGATGAATTTCTGGGTAATCCTGCATTTGATCCACATGGTGATCCGATCCCTGACCAGAAAGGTGAATTCGTGCTGCGTAAAAAACATATCCTGTCTGATATGGCAGTTGGTTTTAAAGGTATCGTTGTGGGCATGCTTGAAACCTCCCCTGCATTCCTTCAATACCTTGATCGTTTGAATATTTGTCCGGGTGCCAGGATCTGCATCAAAGAACGGATTGCATTCGATGGCTCCCTGGAAATAGCATTGCAGGACGATAAAAAACTAGTGATCTCCTTTGAGGTCGCAAAAAATCTATATGTAACCGAATAGAATAAACACTTACCCCTATATGAAATACATCTTTTACATCTGTTCGCTCTTGTCTCTTTATGCCTGTTCAGGCAGCAGTACACCAGCTGAAAAAACATCCGGCAAACCTGTGATTGTAACAACAACAGGTATGATCGCGGATGCCGTGCGTAACCTGGTTGGCGATCGTGCGGAAGTAACAGCACTGATGGGCCCCGGTGTGGATCCGCATTTATATAAAGCAACACAAGGCGACCTGGACCGACTTCAGAAAGCTGACATTATTATATATAATGGTATCCATCTGGAAGGCAAGATGACCGAGATCCTGGAAAAACTGGCGGCAAAGAAAATTGTTATTGCCATGGGCGACGGACTTCCGAAAAGTAAATTACGATTACTGGATAAAGATGCAGGCATTTATGATCCGCATATCTGGTTTGATGTTGCATTATGGAAAGAAGCCGTGACAGCAATGGCCGTTACCCTATCGTCCAGATACCCGCAGCTGGCTGGTATTATACAAACAAACAAAACTGCTTACCTGGCACAGCTGGATAGTCTGCATGCGGAAGTAAGTGCGCAAATGGCTGCTATTCCTGAGAACCAGCGGGTGCTGATCACAGCACATGATGCATTCGGCTACTTTGGATTGGCATACCATACTGAAGTAATTGGTTTGCAAGGCATCTCAACTGTTTCTGATTTCGGTCTGAATAATGTTACCAGTCTTGTAAACCTGATTACCGAACGCAAAATAAAATCGGTATTCACCGAAACATCTGTGTCTGATCAATCCATCCGTGCAGTCTTGGATGGTTGCCGTCAGAAAGGCTATGCCATCTCAATCGGTGGTTCCTTATACTCTGATGCGATGGGCGAAGCCGGAACGCCGGAAGGTACTTACACAGGTATGGTGCGAAAAAACGTTCATTCAATTGTTACAGCATTAA
The DNA here is from genome assembly GCF_051961495.1 of Cytophaga sp. NCBI lineage: Bacteria > Pseudomonadati > Bacteroidota > Cytophagia > Cytophagales > Cytophagaceae > Cytophaga > Cytophaga sp. Next base: position 1,730 of record NZ_JBQCDF010000158.1, read on the forward strand.
AATAATTCCCATCTATGATTGAACATGTTGTAAATCCCGTGCTTGAAATACACGACTTAACCGTAAGTTATTCAAAACGACCTGTCTTATGGAACATTGACCTGACCTTGCCGAAAGGAATATTAGCGGGTATCATCGGACCCAATGGCGCTGGTAAATCAACGCTGATCAAAACAGCCATGGGGTTGATTCCCAAAGCCAGCGGTTATATAAAATTATTCGATCAGGATTTGGAAAACGTACGCAAAAAAGTAAGCTATGTACCACAACGTGAGTCGGTCGACTGGGATTTCCCTGCTTCTGCGCTGGATGTAGTACTGATGGGCCGCTACGGTCATGTCGGTATTTTCCGTTCGCTGCGCGAAGCAGATAAAGAAGTTGCTGTTGAATGCCTGCGTAAAGTAGGCATGGAAGCTTTTGCACACAGACAAATCTCTCAGCTTTCCGGCGGACAACAGCAACGGGTGTTCCTGGCACGGGCGCTGGCACAGGATGCAGACCTGTATTTCATGGATGAACCATTCGCAGGTGTGGACGCCTCTACTGAAAAAACGATCATTGCTTTGTTAAAGGAGATGACAGCAAAAGGAAAAACCATTATTGTAGTGCATCACGACCTGAATTCGGCAGATGAATATTTCGATTGGATTCTGTTACTGAATACGCGTCTTGTTGCCAGCGGACCAACATCAAAAGTATTTACCAAAGAACTGCTTCAGAAAACCTACGGCGGCAAGCTCAACATCTTATCCAGCGTAGGCGACCTGCTGCATAACGAGCAGTTTCCGAACCGCGAATAAAGCCGAAGGCCTAAAGCCTAAAGCTTGCTTGAGTCCACAGTATCATTTAAATATTAAGCATGAAGCATTGTTGCTTTTTGTCTTAAGCATAAAATAACAAACATAGAAGCTTTAGGCTTTAAGCCTTTTGCATTAAGCTTTACGAATGAACGAACTAATCCGCTTCCTTCTTCTTGAAGACCCCAACGTACGTACCGTTGTGATCGGCACCATCCTGCTGAATCTTTCCGCTTCGGTAGTGGGTAGCTTTGCATTCCTGCAGAAGAAAAGTCTTTCCGGAGATGCGGTTGCACATTCTATTCTTCCAGGCATCTGCATGGCGTTTATTGTTTTCCAGACCAAATCCCTGTGGGTCTTATTACCCGGTGCGTTTATCACCGGCTGGCTTTCGCTTTATCTGGTAGATCTTATTTCACATCATTCGAAACTGAAACAGGATACTGCGATTGCCGTGGTATTGTCAGTCTTCTTTGCCATTGGCATTATTCTCCTTACTTATATCCAGCATACCGGAAGCGGCGCGCAAAGCGGCCTTGACAGCTTCCTGTTCGGTAAGGCTGCCGCCTTGCTGGAAGAAGATCTTATTACTTACGGCATCATCAGCATTGTAGTGATTGCTGTTACAGCTTTCTTCCTGAAAGAATTCACACTGATCAGTTTTGACACGGCTTATGCAGCAAGTATCGGCATACCGGTGCGCAAGCTGCAGCTGGTTTTAACAACGCTGACCGTTATTGCCATTGTTACCGGCATTCAATCCGTTGGTGTAGTATTGATGTCAGCCATGCTGATCACACCGGCTGTTGCGGCACGTTACTGGACAGACAACCTGAAGCGGCTGTTATTATTAGCGGTGTTGTTTAACAGCCTTGCTGCAGTTGCGGGTGCCTATATCTCCTACCGCTATCCATCCATGCCTACAGGTCCATGGATTGTACTGATTATTTCCATCTTTGCTTTTGCATCCATCCTGTTCGCGCCGAAGAAAGGACTCATCTACGGTATGTACCGCACATTCAAGCATAAATCACTAATTCTGAAAGAGAACATCTTAAAAGCACTGTACCAACTGGGTGAACAGGAAAACAGATTCCATGATACCCATTCGCTGAACAACCTGCTCACGAAGCGTCGGTTACCGCATTGGCAGGTATATCCCGCTCTTTACCGGTTAAGGTTCGAAGGTTATCTGGAGCATAGCCATGCCGGCTGGGCATTGACGCCGGAAGGTATCGAACGCGGCAAACGTATTGTACGCCTGCATCGCCTGTGGGAAATGTATCTATCCAAAAATCTGTTACTGGCTTCCGACCATGTACACGACGATGCCGAAACCATTGAACATATCTTAACACCTGAACTCGAAGCACGACTGGAGAAAAGCCTGAACTTCCCGCAGGAAGATCCGCATGCGTCAAAGATACCGAGATAAGCCGCAGGCTTAATGCCTAAGGCGAAAAGCTTAAGGCTGAAATCGTTTCTTTAATTCACATGGATATCTAAGAACAATAAACATTTCGCTTTAAACTCTTAACAAAAAAAGCTTTAGGCCTTGAGCCTTCCGCATTAAGCATACACATATGAACGCTTTATACATCATACTTACCGGCATGCTCGTTGCTGTTTCCTGCAGCATCTTAGGCACCTTTCTGGTACTGCGCAAAATGGCCATGGTTGGCGATGCCATCTCTCATGCGGTATTGCCTGGGATTGTTCTTTCATTCTTCATTACCGGCAGCCGTGATTCCATCTGGATGCTGATCGGTGCCGGTGTGATGGGTATTATCACCACGCTTGTGATTGAATGGCTGCATAAAAAAACCAAACTGCAGGAAGATGCTTCCATCGGTGTAACATTTACTTTTTTATTCGCGCTCGGCGTATTGATGATCTCTTATTTCGCGAAAAATATTGATCTCGACCAGGAGTGCGTGCTGTATGGAGAGATCGCTTATGTCCCCTTGAATACCATTGCCATAGGTTCGCTTGAGGTCCCCAAAGCAATTGTCATGCTCGCGATTGTATTGCTGCTGATCACCTGTATCATCTTCTTCTTTTACAAGGAATGGGTGATCACCACCTTCGACGCGCCTTATGCAACGTCTATCGGTATGAGCACCGTGTTATGGAATTACCTGCTGATGTCTATGGTATCGTTCACCACAGTGGCATCCTTTGAATCTGTGGGAGCCATACTGGTGGTAGCGTTTCTGGTTGTACCGGCATCTGCTGCTTATCTCATTACTGACTCCTTGCCTAAAACATTATTCTGGGCAGTGGTATTTGGAATAATATCTTCTGTAAGCGGATATTATGCTGCTGCTGCGCTTGATGTTTCCATTTCAGGTGCCATGGCCGCCGCATCGGGCTTCATCTTTGCCGTATGCTTCATCCTGCACCTTGTATCCAAACAGATCAAGCGTCCACCTTCTCTTATTCAGCCGGAAGAAATGACTAAGTAAGATGATTTCGCGTTTTAGCTAGGAACTTTTTATAAAAAGAAATACTTTTACTATATATGAAATCAAAAGTATCTCTATTAATAGCATTCGCTGCTGTTATTGCGTGTGCTGGTTTTATCTTTCTTCCAGCTGAAAAAGAAAAAACCTCCTCAACGGCTGAAGAAGTTAAATGGCTGACCTACGACCAGGCAGTTGCGCTGAGCAAAAAAAATCCAAAACCGATCTTCATTGATGTGTACACCGACTGGTGTGGCTGGTGCAAACACATGGACAAGAATACGTTCAGCAATCCCAAAATTGCTGCCTACCTGAATAAAAAATTCTATTCTGTAAAACTGAATCCGGAGAAAGCAGATTCTGCACACTACAAGGGCAAAGCCATGACCAACGGTGCGCTGGCAGCTCAGATCTTCCATGTAAACTCATATCCTACTACGGTTTACCTGGAAGCAGATGAAACCCTGCTGCAGCCACTACCCGGCTACCAGGCGCCCAATGATTTCAACCGCATCATTCACTACATCGGTGAAAATCAATATAAAACTACAACCTGGGAAGATTATAAGACAAACTTCACCGAAACTGTTGAATAAACATTGAATACCGAACCCATCACAAATCATACGGATACCATCGTAGCGCTTGCGAGTCCGCAGGGCGTCGGCGCTATTGGTGTGATACGCCTTTCCGGACCAAAAGCATTTGAGATCACATCAAAAGTATTTCCTTCTAAAAACATTGCGCAGGTTCCTACACATACGGTACATGTAGGTAATATTGAAGACGAAGGGCGTGTACTGGATGAAGTTGTTGTGACGGTATTCAAAGGGCCGAAGTCTTTTACCAGGGAAGATGTGATTGAAATTTCCTGCCACGGTTCTTCTTTCATCATCAAGGAAATCATTCAGCTCTTATTGCGCAACGGAGCCCGCCATGCAAAGCCCGGCGAGTTTACCATGCGTGCATTTTTAAACGGCAGGTTTGACCTGGCACAGGCAGAAGCTGTAGCCGACCTGATCGCTTCAGATTCCCTGGCTTCACACCAGGTGGCCTTGCAGCAGATGCGTGGCGGCTTTTCCGACGAGATCCGCAAGCTGCGCGAACAGCTGATCCACTTTGCATCCATGGTTGAGCTGGAGCTGGACTTCAGCGAAGAGGATGTTGAATTTGCAGACCGCACCCAACTCCGCAAACTGATCAATGAGATCAAACGTGTAATCGATCGTTTGATCCATTCTTTCTCTTTAGGAAATGTGATCAAGAACGGCGTCCCTACCGTAATCATTGGCAAGCCTAACGCCGGCAAGTCTACCCTGCTGAATACTTTATTAAATGAAGAGAAAGCGATCGTTTCGGAGATTGCAGGTACTACACGTGATTTCATCGAAGATGAACTGAATGTAGAAGGCATCACCTTCCGCTTTATTGATACTGCCGGTTTGCGTGAGGCAACGGATACCATTGAGGCCATGGGTGTGAAACGCACGCGTGAGAAAATGGCCCAGGCCAGTCTGGTGATTTATCTCTTTGATGTGAAGTCTACCTCTGAGCGTGAACTGATCCGTGACCTGGAAGAACTGAAAACACTGCAGGCACCGTATCTGGTGGTCGGTAATAAGATTGACAAACGTGAAGATGCAGTCATCACTACTTTCCGTAACATCGACGGCATCATTTATATCTCTGCCAAGCAAAAAATCGGCATTGAAGAACTGAAACAAAATCTGCTCGAGATCATCCAGTACGATTCCTTCAAACAGAACGATACGCTGGTAACCAACATGCGTCACTACGAGAGCTTACGCGAAACACGCAAGGCTTTAGACGAGGTGCTTACAGGCATGGACAACCAGGTTCCCGGCGACTTGCTGGCGCAGGACATCCGCCAGTCCTTATTCCACTTAGGCGAGATTACAGGCGACATCTCTACCGATGACCTGCTTGATAATATTTTCAGTAAGTTCTGTATCGGAAAGTAATAAGTTCTACGTTTTAGTAATATGTTTTAAGAAAACAATATTATCTCAGAAACACTTCTTTATTTTAGTAGAACAACAAGCGACTATGCACAGAATCATTCTATTATGCTTTCTTCTTTCAGCATGCAACGGTATACAAACAAAAACCGATGCAACAAAAAATAAGCAAGACGTACAGCAACCTTCACAAACGAATACAACATTCCCTGAATATGCAAAGCTGCAGGGAAAATGGATATCAGAAGCAGATAAAAATTATTCTCTTGAATTTGAACAGAACATGTTTGTAGAAAAATCAGGCAGCCAGCGGGATTTTTCAGAATACGTATTGCTTAATCAATGCGGCACTTCTGAAAATACAGCTGCTACAATGGCAGGTGTATATATAGGCTTTAAAATTGGTGATACTGATGAAACTTATTGCCAGTATGAAATCATGGATGTTACAGATAAAACCTTGTCGCTAGTGGTTGTTGAGAATGGGAAAGCCTTGATGTTCCATAAACAATAAATTGTGAGCACTGGTGTAAGCATGCGCTTATTTTGCTTCTCCAACAATTTCTATTTCCTGCCTCGTCAGCCTGTGTCTGACGAGGCAGTTTTTTTTATCAAACAGTCAGATACCAGCTGGCGCAAGCATTTGCTTGTGCCTCTTACACAGCCCTGCCCTCACCCAGCACACAACCTGTCTGTGGCACCGCCACGGCGGACAGACCAACAGCCGATCTACCCACAGCCAAGTAACTGATTACTGTCTACTGTCTACCGGCCACTATTTGCTGCCCACTGTTTACTGACTTTAACAATTGTTATAACATCTTTATATCATCAACATTAAAATCTATTGTTTAGGTTTATTCAAAATTTTGAAGTATATTCAATAAGAGCAATTTTCCAACCACCATTCCTAAAAAAAGCATGCCCTTTGAGATACAGATCCTTTTAATTGATGATGATGAAGATGACAGAGATTTCTTTCAGTTCGCTTTAGAAGATATTAGTACAAACATTGGTTATGCCGGTGTTGAATCCGGTGTCGACGCATTTCTGTACCTGGAAAATAATCCCCTGCCCGATTGTATTTTTCTGGACCTGAACATGCCCGGTATGTCAGGCCGTGAATGCCTTGCAAAATTGAAAAGCCGAACAGAGTATCACCAGATTCCGGTGATCATATTTTCAACCTCAAGTGACCCGCACGACAAAAAGGAGACCATGGAAATGGGCGCCGTAGATTTTATCACCAAGCCTTCCAAACCCAGCGACCTGGTAAAGGAGCTTACCAATTTTATTTCCCACCACTTCGCACAAAAAATATAATCCAACATAAATGAAAAACGAGGCAATTAAAATTTTCCAGAAAAAAAAGCAAAACATTCTGGAAAAGTGGATCACCACGCAGTTAGAGGTCAATGGCATGAACGATGACCTCATTACCAATGACGATCTGCGCATCCAGTCAGAAGAATTACTGTTCACCTTCATCGGCAATCTTTCGGATTCAAATTTAAACAACCCCGAAGCACATGAGTTTGACCCGGTGGTTGATATTCTTTCTGCTATTTCCATTTCACGCGCCAAGCAAGGCTATTCACCGCGCGAGACCGGCAACTACATCTATGGGCTGAAAGAAGCACTATTACTGGTACTGAGCGAAGACATTAAGGATCCGGCTACGCTGTATACACAAAGCATGGCCATCAACAAGCTGCTCGACAGTTTCAGCATCAGTACCTTCGAAACATTCATCAAAGGCCGTGAAGATGTGATCTTCCGCCAGACCGATGAGATCACGCAGATCTCCACACCAGTGATCCGTGTATGGGATGGTATTCTGGCACTGCCCATCATTGGTACGCTTGACAGCTCCCGTACACAGGTAGTAATGGAAAGCCTGCTGCAGGAGATCATTGAAACCAGCAGCAGCATTGCCATCCTGGATATCTCCGGCGTACCGGCAGTAGATTCTCTGGTAGCCCAGCATTTGATCAAAACAGTAAGCGCTACCCGCCTGATGGGTGCTGAGTGTATCATCAGCGGCATCCGTCCGGAGATTGCCCAGACGGTTGTGCATCTGGGTATTGACCTTTCTTCTATCATTACAAAATCCACACTGGCAAGCGCGCTGAAGACAGCCTTTGACATGATGGCGCTTGAAGTACATAAGAAAAGAACTGTTAAATAATCATTGCCCGCACTTAGTGCATCCCAATACATACACGGAATATGGAAAAAATACCTATTTTAAAAATGGGTCACTTTCTTCTGGTGACAATACAAGTAGATTTATATGATCAGCTGGCAGAGAACCTTGAATCGGATCTGGTCAATATGGTAAGCAAGACAAATGCAAAAGGCGTGTTGATTGATATTTCCTCGGTATCCATTATAGATTCCTTCATGGGAAGAATCCTGGGGAATATCGCTACCATGTCCAAGATCATGGATGCCGATACGGTTGTAGTAGGCATGCAGCCTGCTGTTGCCATTACACTGGTAGAGCTTGGCCTCCCGCTGAAAGGCGTATATACAGCGCTGAATGTTGAAAAAGGAATGGAATTATTAAGATCTAAAATTCTTCTTGAGGAAGATAACCAACAGGAAGATGACGACCAAGCCGATAGTCCTGAGTAGTGACTCGATCAACATCATCCGTGAAACGGATGTGGTTCCGTTCAGGAGCCGCGTGAAAGAACAGGCCGTAAAGATCGGCATGAGCCTGGTCAACCAGACCAAGCTGATCACGGGCGCCAGCGAGCTGGTGCGCAACATGCTGAAGTATGCCAAAGGTGGAATCGTTGCTATTGAAATCATCAGCCGGGCGCGCGATACAGGTATCCGCCTTACCTTTACCGATAAAGGACCTGGCATACCCGATATCAGCAAAGCCATGACCGATGGTTTCACAACAGGCAGAAGCATGGGTCTTGGTCTGCCCGGTACAAAAAGACTGATGAATGAATTTGATATAAAATCGGAAGTGGGCGTGGGTACAACGGTGACTGTAATTAAGTGGAAAAATGGATAACATATTGTTTCAAAGCTATACGATAGAGGAACGAAGTTATGCATCGTTTATTAAAAGAGAGATCCACAATTTAGTACGTCCGCATTTTACCGAGCAGCGTACCGGGGAAATAGATATCATTGTATCGGAACTGATCTCCAACCTGCTCAAATATGCCGGGCGCGGCGAGCTGCTCTACCGGCTGAGCAGAGAGGAAGACGAACCGGTTTTTGAAGTCCTCTGTCTGGACAGCGGCCCCGGCATCAAGGATATCGGCCATTCCATGAAAGACGGGATCTCCAGCAAAAGTACACTAGGTCATGGGATCGGATCCATACAACGACTGAGTAACTTTTCGCAGATCTACTCTCTGCCCGATTGGGGCACCATTGTATATGCGCGCTGCTATGCATCCGTTGAATACAACAGAACACTGCAGGCAAACACACTGACACGCTGCATCAATGTTGCCAAACCCGGAGAACAGGTTTGCGGCGACGGTGCAGCCATACGTGAGCTTAAGGATAAAACACTGATATTCCTGGGCGACGGACTCGGCCATGGTGAGTTTGCCAAGGAAGCGGTTGACAAGGCCATTGAAACATTCAACAAAACCAATCAGGCCGCACCTGCAGATATTATCCGCGAGATGCACATCGTTGTAAAAAAAACACGGGGGCTTGTGGCAACCATCGGCATACTGGACCACAGCAGCAAACAATGGCACATCAGCGGCATCGGCAACATCAGTACACGCCTGCAGCGCGGACTTGAATACAAAAATTACAGCAGTTACAACGGGATCATCGGTATGAATATTCCCGGTCGCATTGAAAACAATGTTTACCAGATGGAAAAATTTCAACAGCTTATTTTATGTTCAGACGGCATCAAGACCCGCTGGGATCTTTTACACTACCCTGCTATCCTGAAATATGATCCCATGCTGCTGGCGGCAGCCCTCTATAAAGACCAGGCGCGCCGCACCGATGACATGACAATCCTGATCGTAAAAGTAGTATGATAGAAATTGTTAAGATTCATCTGGATAATGAAATGGACCTGATCCTTTCGCACAAACGCAGCATGAAGCTGGCAGAGCTTTGCGGCATGTCCGTGATCGTACAGACATCCTTTGCAACAGCCGTTTCAGAAATTTCACGCTGCCTCATCGGCAATGAATTCATACGCTCCGGTCTTACCCTGTACATCAATACGCTGGCCAACAACCGCAAGGAACTTGTGGCAATACTCTCCACCAATGATACCTTCGACAAGCGTCATTCCGAAGCTATCAAGTATGCACAGCGGCTTACAGACAATCTTAAAATCGACCGCCAGAAAGACATTACCGAAGTACGGCTCACACAAAAGATCAATTACAGCGGACTGATCAATGATACGCGTATCAAAGCCTTCATTGATTATTTCCGGAAAGAGCTGCCGCTCTCCCCATATGATGAGCTGCGCAAGAAGAACATCCAGTTGCTGGAAGTTTCCGAGAAGCTGAAAGAAAGCGAAACACAATACAAACTCCTTACGGAAACACTGCCGCTGATGATGTTTACCGCTAATGGCGGAGGTTATCTTACCTATGGCAATAAATGGTTGAAGGATTATTTTTCTTTACTGGAAATACAGACCGGCAAGATTGAATGGACCAGCCTGATACATACCAGCGACAATAAAACCATCCGCGATGAATGGGAAAAAGCACAGGACAACCAGTCCCCATTCCGCGCGCAGGCAAGGCTGAAGCAAAAGAACAACGACACCACCCTGTGGCATCTGATCTCCCTGCTGCCCGTTAAAAACGATCTTGGCCAGATCACCAGCTGGACAGGCTTTTTCGTTGACATCAACGCGCAGAAACTTGTTGAAGAAACACTCAAGAACAACGTGGAGCTGAAAAGCATTCAGAAGCAATTGCTGAATTACCAGGCAAAGCTGGAAGAAAAAGTATCCGAACTGAATAAGTCCAACCACGACCTGGAACAGTTTGCCTATATTGCCAGCCACGACCTGCAGGAGCCTTTACGGAAAATCAGAAGCTTCACCGAATTGCTGGAAATAAACTTTGATGATAAAGAACGTGCGAAAAAATATATGCAGAAGATTGATTCTGCTTCAGAGCGCATGAGCACACTCATCCGCGACGTACTGAATTACTCGCGCCTTTCGCAATCGGCTACAAACATTTTTAAAGAGACCCATCTGCACAAAGTACTGGAACATGTAAAGCTCGACATGGAGCTGATCATAGAAGAAAAGCAGGCAAGCATTCAATCAGAAACGCTGCCGGTGATCAACGGCATTGAACAGCAGCTCTACCAGCTGTTTTACAACCTCATCAACAACGCAATCAAGTTTTCTGTTGAAAAACCCGTGCTGAAGATTTCATGCAGAAAGCTTCCCCTTTCGGAAGTACAGCAGCATGCGGAGCTTACTCCAACCGGAAAATATATTGAACTCGTGTTTAAAGACAATGGTATTGGTTTTGAGCAGGCACATGCCAAACAAATCTTCACCATCTTCAAACGTCTCCATTCAAAGGATAAGTACGAAGGCACAGGCATTGGCCTTGCCCTCTGTAAAAAGATCGTCGACAATCACCACGGCCTTATCAGTGTAAGCAGTCAGCCTGGCGCCGGCACCAGCTTCTGTGTGATATTACCCGTTGATTAAGTATACATTTTAATTTTTAAGTCCAGCAGGCGTAAGCATTTGCTTGTGCCCCCTGCCATTGGACACTGACCACTATCCAAGCTGTTCTCCCGAACCTCCCTCACAATCCCGAACCTCCCTCACCCTGGTGTGTGTGGCTCCGCCACGGCGGACAGACCAACAACTGCTCTGTCCATAGCCGAGTAACAGATTACTGTCTACTGTCCACTGATTACTGACTACTGTCCACTTCCACCTTTTCCGTTTTTTTACTATCTTATATATACACGTCACATTCAACCGCCAACAGGAGTAATTACATGCCAACAATAAAAATAGCAACCTATAATGTAAATGGCGTCAATGGCAGGCTTCCCGTACTGCTGCGCTGGCTGGAGGAAGCAAGGCCCGATATCGTGTGCCTGCAGGAACTCAAGGCACCGCAGGAAAAATTTCCGGAGCAGGCCCTGCTTGATATCGGTTATCATGCCATCTGGCACGGACAGAAAAGCTGGAACGGTGTCGCCATCCTTTCCCGCAGTAAAGACATCCGCGAGCTGCGACGTACCTTGCCGGGCGATGACGAAGACACGCATAGCCGCTACATCGAAGCCTTTGTAAACGGTATCGTCATCGGCTGTCTGTACCTGCCCAACGGCAATCCCGCACCGGGGCCAAAGTTTGACTACAAACTCAACTGGTTCAGGCGCCTTACCGCGCATGCGGCCGATTTAATAGAAGCTGATATGCCCGTGCTGCTTGTAGGCGATTACAACGTCATGCCTACCGAGCTGGATGTATACAAACCCGAAAGCTGGACCGAAGACGCGCTGTTCAGGCCGGAAGTGCGTACAGCCTTTAAGAAGTTGGTAAAACAAGGCTGGACAGATGCCATCCGCATACTGCATCCCGAAGAGCGCATCTACACCTTCTGGGATTATTTCCGCAATGCTTACGGGCGCAACGCCGGACTCCGCATCGACCATTTTCTGCTGAGTCCGGAGCTGGCGCCCAAACTTAAAAAAGCCGATGTCGACAAGCACGTCCGCGGCTGGGAGAAAAGCAGCGACCATGCGCCGGTGTGGATTGAACTGAAGGTTAGTAAAAAGTAAACAGTAGTCAGTAAGTCCACAACGCTGGCGTAAGCATTTGCTTGTGCCCTTCACAGGTTAGCGACCACTGGTCTGTAACACACAAACCAGCAACTGTCCTACCACCAGCCACATAACCGACAAAAGTGGCCATAAGCGGATACTTGGCCCAGCATCGACAGGACAAAAACACCCTCTTTCCCCAGGCTCCCTGTGGTCTCCTCCCTATCTCCTCCCTATCTGCGCCCAGGGTGCTTCGTTAAGATTGTCATTTTTGATGTTAAGCAGCGCCAAATACCCGCTTTTTGTAAACATATGTTAACGAAATGAGCCAATAAGAGGCAACCTGAGCGCGCCGGGAAAAAGTCTATCCACTCAATGGTCTCCTTGTAGCCTCCTTGTAGTCTCCTCCTGGGGAAAGCCTAGGGAAAGCTTAGGTAGAGGCATGTTTCAAAGGAATCAATACAAACCACAGGTAAATTTTGTAAACAGGTGCCCTGCTCAGCAGGTGGCATTGGCAGAAACATGATACAACCTCGCCAGATTGATTTTAAGACATAATAGAGCAACTTTACAGCACAGCCTACACAATCTACTCTTCCACCACATAAAAAAGCCTTAAAACGCATCTGATAAAGGCGTTCATTTCCGGGCCGTAACAACGTCCTTTTTGATGCTGCACACAGCCAGACAAGCTGCTTGCGTAAACCTATGTTAATGAAATCCAGCCATAGCAGTACGGGGTAAGTATGAGTGAAGTATGCGGATAGCATGCGTGAAGTATGATGATAGTATGCACATAGTATGAGGTATGTATGAGCATAGTATCACCATAGTATGAGGTATGTATGAACACAGTATGACCATAGTATGGAAGTACCATAGAACAAGCATGGTAATAGCATGACACAAGTATGCGCATGGTATCACAACAGTATGAAGCGTTGTCAATTACCTCAACACACTAATACAGATTGAAATTCGGAGCAGTTTTAATTTCAGGAACCGCAATGCGGATGTCGTTCATCCATACCGCCTGCTTCTGCTCTATGCCATCTTTAAAGAGCTGCTCCTGCCAGGCTTCATCCGTGAGGCGATCCGCAGAAGGTCCTGTAAACTCATACTGACTGAATACCGCCCCGCGGGTTAGGTACAGCAAGCCGTTTATTTCCACGACAACATAGATCTCATCGGCCTTTCCGACACCTTCCTGCAGACACACATCATTGTATGTGTATACATCGGTTACCACGGCCATGTACCTGTCCGGAGAATTTACAGTTGTGGTCGAAACCTCTGTAGACTCAATGATATCGAGGGTTAGCCGCTCTATTTCGCCGCCTACAAATGACAGTCTTTCGAAATCCTGGGCAGAGATTTTCTGACCTTTGAGCTCCTGTTCACTGATGCGCAGCAAAAAGGTTCCCAGGTCGGTAAGCGCATTGTTGCGCTGCTGCAGCGCTGCTGTCAACATCCCGTTTTCTCCCAGCATATCCGCATTCAGATTAAGAAACTCCAGACAAGTATTCCAGCATGTGATGCTGGGTTCTACATAGCTAAGCTTCTGCGGCGGCGGAACCTCGCCCCCGTCGCCCATCTCTGCACCGCTTGGCTGCTGGATATACAGCACCATGTCGTGTTTAAGTTCTGTCCAGGAAGCCAGCATGGTATTCAGGTTTTTCTTTTGCCATGCCGGCAGCTGCATGAAATACGGAGCCTTGGGATCCGTCTGCTGCAAAGCCAGCACCGCTTCCATCTGTTTATTGTATACACAATTATTCCAGTTATTGTAGTTCCTGAATTTATCCTTCAATACAGCCAGTGTATCCGGGTAACCGCTCCACTTCTGGCCTTCCTTATAGGTGTTCAATAAAATATCCTCTGCTGTTTTATTCCCCATGGCAGCAAACACATCCAATGCCTTCGGGATCGGGCGCAGGGGTTTGGGTTTCAGTACATGCACAAGACGCTGCAGAATCTCGCCGTCAAAGGTATAACGGCCCGCAGTGAATACAACCTTCTTCCTTGCCAGGAATTCCATGGTACGATCATTGGCGCCTGCAGGACGGAATTTAGCGGGATCCATGGCATACAGTGCTTTACGTATGCTGCTGAGCGTAGCCGGCGCCAGCAGCTCTTCCGGTTTCGCCTGCTTATACTTTTCAAGTACCTTCAGCACATGATAAAACGAAAGATTGTTTTCATCACCGGCCAGAAAACCTATTACCTTTGAAAACTGCAGGTACTGTTCCTTCGCCGGCTGTAAAGCCGTAAGGTAACGGCCGATGGATACTGCGCTGCTCAGGTGTTCATCCGTGTCAAGAAAGATCACGGCGCTGTTCAGCCATTTCACACATTTAAAATATTGTTTCAACGAATCCGTACGGGTATAATTTCCGCGCGGAATAAACTGGGTATAATCCATCAGTGAATCAGCCAGAAAATCTGAACGGTCTATCTTTTCAGCATCATTGATGTGAGTGTATTCAAAATCAAATGCTTCTTCCATACCGGCAGGCACGGCATATTTCTTCCCTTTCAATAAGGTAAGGGCCACGGCAAAGTAGGTCTGGTTCCAGGCCCCTGCATTCCGCACTGTCACGGCCGGAGCTGCAGCATCTTTCTTCGAGGCTTCATACAGTGCAGTAAGCAGCCCGTCCAGCAAGGGGTACATTTTCTGCTCTTCCAGCGCCTGCATTTCTTTGCTGATGTGCATGTGCAATACCTGCAGATACAGATCGGTGGTTATAAAGCTCGGTGTGTAATCATAATAATTTTGATCGTACACATGGAAGAGCTGTTCATGGCTGGCTTTATTGATCACAAAACCATCGGCGGTAAGATGTTGTTTCACAACGGCAGGAATGTCTGAGAACTGCTGCCAGTTGACAACATTCTCCATATTCGCTTTCTTATAGCCTCCGGCCTGAATATAGTTGTTCTTATATAAAGCCGTTTCAGCACGCAATACCTTGTCAATAAACTTTTTCTCCTGTTCGCTTAATTTGATCTGAAAGTTTTCATCCCAGAAAACAGGCTGATACCATTTGGTTGCATTAAAATGCGAACGCATCACATAATCCATAAACAGGAACCCATGTCTGGCCAGAATTTCAGCACGCAGTAAGCGCAGCTCCTGAAAGGTTTTGCCGGTAAGATCCACATCAAAATTAAATGGCGGCGGCTGCACCTTATCTGCATAGTAATCCTTATAGTATTCCAGGTAATCGGGCGTCTTATAAGATGCCTGGGGATCGATATCCTTTGTAGTGATCGGATAACCTTCATCGTAGGCAGCAAAGGTCATCAACGGCTGATTCAGTTTATAGGGCTGTTCAGCAGCAGCCTTCTTTTGTTCTTCCTTCTCATCCGAACAGGAAAGAGAAAAAAGCACCAGACAAATCAAACCTGTTCTGCTTAAAATGCCGGTTAACCTGCTAACGATGGAGTTGTTGTTTTGCATGTTCATAATTTATTGAATCCTGTTCTGTAGAAAGATATGTCATTCCGAAAGTTCCCCATTTATAAAAGCGCGTACAGAATGTTTGCGGTCCTGTCTGCTCCATGGTATGAATAATGGTCTGCTGCATGCTGTCTGTCTGCACAGCAAATTCTTCCAGTGGGTTTACAAGTCTTGAGCTGAGCCACAGCGGCCGTATATAACCACGGTCAATCTGAAAAATAAAAAGGCGTTTCTTTAAGATGGAATCAAAAGGCGTAGGTTTAATGATACCCAGACAGATATCTGTTTTACCGTCACGGTTTACGTCACCGGTTTCCAGCTGAAAAACTTCATAAGGTGTATAAATATAATCAATGGATTGCTTAGAGGTATCGGTGATGGACAATTTGTATTTCTGAATCCGGTCCATCTTCTCAAGCTTCACAAATCCATTAAAAAAATTGTCTTTGATGTATACCTCTTTTTCAAAAGGTCCGGACTCAGCACAGCTATTCAAAAGCAGTAAAGATATGATCCAGAAAATTCCGATTTTCATATTCGTCATAAAAGGATCTAAAAACCAATCTGTTTATTATCCAGAAATTGCCTGGCATCGGTTTCGTTCATCATAAGCGGTCTGGAGTCAGACAATTTAAATGGAATCACTTGCGCTAAAGTAATTGTATTATCGCTAATATCAAAACACGCGAACATGCCTGTATTGCCCGGAGATTTATTCGTATCGAAAATAAAATTCCCCAGGCTGTAGCAGATATATTTTCCTTTATACAGCTCTATGGGCTGAACGACATGAGGGTGGTGACCGATAATTAAATCCGCACCGGCATCAATCAATGTCCGGGCCTGCTGCTGCTGATTTTCAGCAGGCATTGCCTGCATTTCTGTTCCCCAGTGCAAACACAGGATGATACAAAAATCAGGATGTTCTTTTTTAAAGTCTGCAATCTGTTCCCTGAATGCCGCATCGTTTTTATTGCAGCATCCGGCAGGTTGCTGCTGATATAAGAAGGTATTTGAAAACAGGGCAATTTTCGATCCGTTCTGTTCTATCAGCAAGGGTTGGCAAGGATGTTGAAATGCACTGTCAGCTCCAATATACATGATGGAGTTGCGGCTTAATCCACGCATGGTTTGTTCTATGCCTGCCCTGCCAAAATCACCAATATGGTTATTGGCAAGAGAAACATGTGTAATGCCTGACTGCCGGATAAATGGAAGCCATTCCGGATTTGCACGGAAATAATATTTTTTATCTGACGCCCTGGGCAAAGGATCACAAACAGGCTGCTCAAGATTTACCAGTACAATGTCCTGCCTGCTGAATACATCCCGCGTACGTTCAAAGAGATGTTCGATGCCGTTATTTTCTATGGAACGACGTGTTCCCCGGTCAAGCATCATATCTCCTGCAAAAAGTATATGAATGGATTTCTCCGGTTGACTGCAGGTAAAAAAACTCATGCAGCAAAACAACAGACAGGCAATGCTGCAGGACCTATAAAAATAAACCATGAAAGAGCGGCTGTGGGACATTGACTCAAAGATACACAAATTGTGTGATCCATGCTTGATTTAATAACTGCAAAGCTTCATCAAATATAATCCCCAGGAAATAGCAGGTAACAGCATTTCTTTTTCCGATACAAATACTATCCCTTCACGCTCAGGCGTTATCCCTCAAACCCGCGTCGTATGAAAAAGTCTGCCTTGTCCCTGCTTCTTGCTCTATACACTGTTTACCCGATCGCTGCACAGCAGGTTCGCGAACAGGATATTACTTACAGCCGCTATATCGTGCGGGAAATCAATCTGCGTAACGAATGTAATAAAGTTATCTTTGGAAGCCACGCCGAGCTGCCCTCTATCCTGCTGGACGCCCTGCAGCAAGGCGCGAAAGCTTACAGCTATACCACTCCTATCCAACCGGTGAGCTATGAGCAGGTACAGGAAAAATTACTGATCGGTACTGCGGAAGACAGTTGTAGTTTCTCTTTTTATACACCTCAGGATTTATACATGATAGAACTAACGGAACAATTCATTTTCGATAAGCAACTGTCTGAGTTCCGTTTCATTCCGGTAGCGCTTACGCTTTTTATACCAGCTGAAATAAGTTCGAAAGGAATCATGGAACCTTTGGCTGTCTTCCCGTTTGAAGAATGTACCCGCATTTTCCGCAAGGATGCGCGTGCGGTTTCCGCCGTAACAAAAATCGGCCAGCCTGCCGTTAACTTCAACGAGCAGTTCCTGCTCCGCTCCTACACTTCCACCATTGTGAAGATCGGCAACAAGGATGATCTGTACTTTGACCAGCAATACAGCAACCAATACGAGGCATTCATGGCCATGAAAAAAGAAGAACAGGCTTTGCAGGAAATGATGTATGCCGCATATCATCCGGCAGGGATGGAACGCAAGGCAGGGAAACGTAAGAAGACTGTCAGGCTGCGGTGAATTATTGCATCACTCCAAGACACAGGATACCAAAAACTGCAGAAATTATTTTCAATAACATAATGTTACGGGTTAGGCTCATGGATTATAAATCATGATGATCTGGCTTCCGGATTGCAAATCCGGAAGAGCAGCGTTTTGTTGCGTTCGCGGAATGAACCAAAATTTTAGCCTATTTGATCCGCCGCGGCGGAAGTCTTGATCTTTTGGTTCTTTTGCTCCGCTGCGGCGGAATATTTTATAGGCTTAACTAAACGACATTGGATTATAAATCCGGAAGGGCCGAGTCTATCGACGAGCAACGAGATCTCCAAAGTTTTGAAAACCCTGGAAGCCTTTCGACTAAATCAGAAGTAGAATAAAAAAGCCCGTCAGGGAATTACCCCGACGGACTTAGCTGATTGAAAAATTACTTAAATACTCAGAGCTGCAACCGGACCCTGTAAAATCCGGCTGCTGCCCCGTTAAGAACGGAAGCGGTTGAAAGCTCTTCATCTGATCTTTCTATTCAGTTTACCCATTACCGCATGCCGAAGCATCGGGTCTGAATGCACCGCAACGAAAGACTACCGTTGGCGCATCATTTGTACGCGCTATCATTTGTTCGTATACAGGGAGGAATAACAACTCTGTAGTAATGTTATACTAAGCGGCAAATCCGTATGGGATGTCTCAAGCCCGGCCCCTTGCACGATACATAAACTAATGAGCGTGATGAACGCATAGTATGAATGTTTTGTGATATTCCTTTACCTGTATACTATATCTTATTTCAAATACCCATATTCAGAACCTGCTGCTCTGATTTTGTGATACAAATCTAGTATGAACGGATTTCAATTAATTATAACATTCTGAAATAATATTGCAGCTTTTCCATTCATTTACAGGTTACATCAATACCAACGGGCTTTGCATACCGGATCATTTTTCTGATCTTTACAGCTTTAAAAATCTGTCGCTTCTTATATATGTTTTTAAAAAGTAAAATTATACATCTTACGGTAGCTTTTCTTTGCATTCCGCTGCCTGGTATTCTGTTTTCATTCACAAACAATATGCATGAAGATAAAGGTAAGTACCGCCTCTTTATTATTCAGGATTCCATAAAGTATGAAATGACCTACAGTGATACAATTCTTAAATTAAAAAAGAAACCGTTTAAATTTGAACTTCATTTAGCCCGGGGTTTTGAGGGTACATTTGTAAGCGCTTCATACGAAAAGCTATATTACGATACCCCGATTAAAAAACATTTTAAAGACTGGGATGCCATTGGCGCTAAAACCATGGTGGAAGCAAAAGAGAATGAAGATAAAACTTTGGTAACTTCTCCGGAATATGTTTGCTTCTGGTATTATGAAAACGGAAAAGCATACCGCACAGATCCGAAAACAAGAATGGAAGACAACAGGATTGTACTGACCAAGTCAATTAAAAAAATAGCTGAACAGGGAGAAGATAAGACATATGCAGTATCAGAAGTTTCGAAACCGCTTTACCTGGTTTCCTTTTATAAAAACTTTGATGCGCCTAAGGCATTAGATCTTGAACGTAAACGGATAAAAATAGTTTTCGAATAATTGATCGGCCTGATAATTGCAATCAGGCTGATCAATTACGCCAGGTATATCATGCATACAATAGCTGTAAGTATAATGGCAGCAGTTGTAAAAGGCGGTCCGGTCAACGTATGAATCAGGTTACGAACGAAACGATTCATATAAATGTATTTTCTAATCAATTGTCTCATTTTACTATTTTTAAGCTGGTATTGATTTTTACGTTCAGTATCTAATAAACGTTGCTTATTTTTTATAAAATTCCTTAATAATATTCTATTCTATTTTTCGTTTCAGTTCATTATTCTGAATCGAATTCAGTAAACTGAAAATCTGTAACACAAAGACTTTTTGATATAAAAGACCAAGCGCTGCTTTCGTCTATTTTGCAGGGATACAGCTATATTCTATAACAGCTAAAATACTCAACCATCTAACAATTTCAGTCATGAAAAATTCCAACCAAACCGTACTGATCACAGGTGCCACAAGTGGTATCGGATTGGAGCTTGCATACCTGTTCGCAGCAGACAATTACAACATGGTACTTGTTGCCCGCGATGAACAGAAACTCAATAACGTTGCTGCCAACCTTCAGAATATGGGAGCAGGCAGAATCATCATCATCCCCAAAGATCTGTCAATACCTAATGCAGCAGCCGAAATCTTTGAGATTACACAACAGCAGAATATTCATGTAGATGTACTGGTAAATGATGCCGGTGTTGGTGAATACGGACATTTTACAGAAACAAACCTGGAAAAAGAACTGGGTATCATTCAATTGAATGTTTCTTCCATGGTACATCTGACCAAGTTATACTTACGTGAAATGATGGCCTACAGCGGTCCGGGAAAAATCCTGCAGCTGGCGTCAGTAGCTTCTTACCAGCCGAGCCCGATGCTGGCAGTGTATGCTGCAACAAAAGCATTTGTGCTTTCCTTCAGCGATGCCATTGCTTATGAGTTGAAAGATTCGCATGTCACAGTTACCTCATTGATTCCCAATGCCACAGATACCGACTTCTTCCACAAAGCAGGCATGGAACATACAAAAGCAGCACAAAACAATCCGGAAGATCCTGCGATCGTAGCGCAGATCGGTTATGATGCATTGCTTAAAGGTGAACCGCATGCGTATGCACCCGGAGTAAGACAGCTGGCCGCTGTAAGCTCTATCCTATCGAACCAGAACGTAGCCATGATGGTTGACAAACAGATGCAACCGGCAGAACAGAAATAACTAAAAGATGATCAAATAAAAAACTCCTTTCCGATTCCAACAGGAATCAGAAAGGAGTTTTTTATTTACTAAGATGTGATTTACTTATTCCTGCTCAGCAGCTTCAATGTTTACAGCACTTACAGCTACCTCAGATAATTTTTCATCAGCATTTTTTTCTTCTTCCAGTGTTACAGCCAGAATTTCTTTAACTTCACTAAGTCCTAATGTCTCCGCAAACTGACATAACGTTCCATAAGAAGCTATTTCATAATGCTCCACTTTTTGCCCGGCAGAAATGATACCTGCATCACGCATGGCTCCTTCTTCAGAATCTTCCATGATTCCCTGAGCCTCTTCAATCAGACCAGCCATAGCTTCACATTTTTTTGCAACAGCATTTTTACCAATGATTTCAAATACTTTTTCAAGACGAATCACCTGCTCTTCTGTTTCTTCCAGATGCGCTTCCAAAGCCTCTACAAGTTCTTCAGAAGTCGCATTCTTAATCATCTTCGGAATGGCTTTGGTCAATGCTTTCTCAGCCCAGTAGATATCCTTTAATTCATCTTCGAATAATTTGTGCAGCTGGGATTCCTGCATAGAGTTACTGTTTGAACTGTTACCTGTTCTTGACTGTGTTTTTGATGCACTTTTTTTTGCGCCGTTGCCGTTACTTGTTTTCTTTTCCATAGTTGTAATTGTTTATAGGTTGATTATTCATTGTTACTGAATCGGGCCACAAAATAAATAATACCACCGACCAATAGTATTGAAATAAAAACACCAACTCCCATGCCGGCTTTGAAGATTCCTCCGACTACGCTGCACGAAGTAAACATAAGAGCGATAATAATAATTATTGGTATATAGATATATTTATTCATAGCCGTAATATTTTAATAAAACATAGGTTGAAAAACAGATACGATCCTATCTATAGATTTCTTCTGCATTATGTTCCTTCCATTTCTCTGCGAAATAATCGGCATCCTCGTCGTTACGGGGTTCAACGCCCATCACGACGTTTCCTTGTTTAATACCGTCTTCATAAATACGTGCGCGTTCTTCAGGAATACCGGCGCCGACCAATGCTCCGATAATACCGCCTGTAAGTCCTCCGGCACCTGCGCCAGCAAGTCCTGCGGCAAGCGGTCCTGCAATCACAAGGCCAAGACCGGGAATTACAAGGCTGGATCCCAATGCTGCGACCACACCTGCAATAGCACCGATTGTTCCTCCGATAGCTGACCCTTTACCAAGACCTTCGGCAGCTTTCGTTCCGATTTCTGTATCTTCATCGGCGAAATGTTTTTTACGGGTATCATGCGACATCAACAGGTGAACATCTTTTTGATTATACCCTCTGTCCTGGACACTGTTATAGGCATTTTCAGTGCTCTCGCGGTCACGGAACATGCCGGTGACTAATTTGTTGTTTGTTGTTTTATACGCATTCGTAGGTGTGTTGCTGTTATTTTCCATAGTTGTACGGTTACTGGTTAGAATTAATTGCTCGTTGATAAACAAATTTATATCATCCCCATAGCTATCTGATTACATGTAACACTGTATTGTTTACATCTTTGCCATCCGTACAATGAACTAACGAATAACACTACATGCCAGGCGGCATGGTCTTCCTGTAAAATTTCTTAATGAACAGAGGTGCTTTAAAGCGATAACCGATATCAATACCAATATAATTATAGACACTCGTAAAATTCATTCTATGAAGCATCGTTGTACGACTGTCAATATCACAACGTGCTGCTGCATAAAAATGATCTGACTGGTACCCAACATTTACAGAACCATCCAAAGTCCATAACAAATTCGTTTCTGATCTGACACGTTGCTCATCTGAAGCATACAATCTATTGGTATATAATCCTAATGGTGAGAAAACAGTACATGCCGCATAAAAATGTTCTTTAATAACAAGTTTTCCTCCCACACCTGGCGATACCTTGATATAATAACTGATTATTTCAGAAATATTAGTCAAGTCTTCAAAATAGGTGCGTTGCTGCATACTAAGTAAATTTGTATCGCTATATATCTGTTGGTTGTATATGCCGGCTTTCAGCAAAAACCCCGCATGACTCCTGACCTGAGATTCTGTATAATCAATGGTAGAAAGGTAGGAATATTTTTTCCAGTTAAAATTATAAATGCCTTCAAACTCATATTCCTTGATATTGACATCTGTGCGCGGCGTATTGCTCTTCTGCGGATCCGGAGAATTAAAGGCATTCACATCTGTTACTCCTTTAATCTTCATAAATCTGAACGTAAGAATATAAACAGGGCTTTTATATTTTATCGTTGCCGTACGGTAATAAGACCGGGCATGATCAGGAGGGTCGCCTAAGGGAGGCAACAAACTTAATGCAAAGCCTGCAGTAATATGCCGGTAGCTGAAGGATAAACCTGTAATGGTATTTGTATTGGTGCGAAATTTTGATGCTGCAAATGCTGCCTGAACTGGAACTATATCAACATATATATTTGGCGTCAATACATGCAGCGAAACGATCATATGACTTTTTGGGTAAGTCCTGATATAATTTGAATCAGCAGGATTGTATTTAATTTTAAGATTCGGAAAATATTTTTGATAAAATTTATCCGGATGCAAAAAAACATTTTCTTTTTTTTCCTGCGCATAAATAAAGCCAGCATACATCCATATGAACGCCAGGCAAGTAATCGGCTTCCACATAAATATTATTATTTGAATCAGTAATTATCTAAAGACGATCATCTAAGCTTCATCTTTGATCATACGAATCAAACCTATTCCGGAAATAAAAAAGATAAAACCTAATGTACCAAACGTGATCAGTGATTTTACTGCATGTGTGCCAGCCGTTGAGTTTGTAAATAATACAGCGGTATAAATAAGGCTGGCTATTCCCAGGATAGTAAGTACACTTCCGAAAATTCTTTTAATATTCATACTGTTAATTGGTTGGGGCTTATTTAATATTTTATGCATAAAGATGCTTGAGAGAGTCTGCGCTGCTGTTACACATAAACCAATTATAATTACAGTATTACCACAAGCTCATGTGAACTGTGAATTATGTAAATCATAAACATTTTTTTGTAAAACAAAGAAATTTGAAGAACTGGATATTTGAGCAAATAATTTTATAAGCGAAAAATGAAGCATACAGTTATATTTCTTTTATCCTTAGTTTTTACAATAACTGCATCTGCCCAGAAAATTCAATGGGCATATAAAGTACTGGATCATTCCAGTCAACAGGGAACAAAAGATTATGCTGCCGTGCAGGCGCTTGGCCAGCCAAACGCATTGCCGCACCAGGGCGAAAGCATCCGTGCATGGCAACCAAAGCCCGGCGAAAAGGAAAGTTTTATTAAAGTCGGCTTTCTTACACCAATCGTTCCTAAGCAGATCATCATTGGAGAATCTTTTAATCCCGGGCATATTTCGAATGTGTATGTATATGATGCCGATGGAAAAGAATACCAGCTCTCTTCTACCATGAATGGATATCTTTCTCCGGACGGCTTATTACATATTTCAGCAAAGGAAATAACATTTAATGTGCTTGCAGTTAAAGTCACCATCATTCCCAATGGCTTATCCGTTGGTATAGATGCGATTGGTATGACAACCAGCGAGCAGCATTTTATGATGAAACAAAGCGAAAATGATTTGATCAAATCGAATATGGTTGCCAGAAAACTAAGTGATAGTGTAAACAGCAATTATATGGAAATAGGTCCGCTTGTATCACCCGACGGACAAACACTATACTTCAGCCGCAGCGGAGATCCTGCAGATATAGGCGGTAAAAAAGATATCGAAGACATCTGGTATTCCCGTTGGGATGCTTCAACCAAATCCTGGGGGAAAGCCAGAAACATGGGTTGCCCTTTGAATAACGAAGAACCGAATTTTATCAATTCTATTTCACCGGATGGCAATACAGTTTTACTTGGCAACTCCTATTATTCTGACGGAACCATGTCTGATGGTGTTTCTCTGACACACAAAACAGCAACCGGCTGGAGCAAGCCCGAACGTTTGGTGATTGAGGATGAAGACAAGAACAAAAGTGAAATGGTAAGCTATTTCATGAGCAACAGCCAGAAAATATTGATGATCTCGAATAATCGCAAAGGTGATAGCTATGGTAAAAATGATCTGTATGTTAGCTTCCTGAGAACCGACAACACCTGGAGCAAGCCATTGAACCTAGGAGACAAAATAAATACGAATGGTATTGAAGATGCTCCGTTCCTGGCTTCTGATGACAAAACACTTTACTTTACTTCAGATGGACACGGTGGTTATGGTGGCACAGATATATACATGAGCAGACGACTGGATGATACCTGGCAGAATTGGTCAGTACCGGAAAACTTAGGTCCGGTGGTAAATGGCGCACACGATGAATCGTTCTTCTCGTTAAGCGCTTCGGGCAAACAGGTATATTTTACTTCACAGGTTGCCGCAGACTCAAAAGATGTAGACATGTATGTGCTGGAACTCCCACCGCTGCTAAGTCCACAGCCGGTGCTACTGGTACATGGTCATGTATATGACAGCAAAACCAAACAACCTTTAAAAGGTGTAAAAATTTCTTTTGAAAATTTAACAACAGCTGCAGAAGTTGGTATTGCCAGCTCAAACTACGAATCAGCGTCATATAAAATAGTACTTCCTGCCGGAGCCA
>NZ_JBQCDF010000159.1:0-6768 GCF_051961495.1 Cytophaga sp.
ATAGGTCCGGAAGGTGACTTTACTCCGCAGGAAGTTCAGGCAGCTGTTGAAAAAGGATTTGTGAAAATTTCCTTAGGAAATTCTATATTACGTACTGAAACGGCTGCAATCGCGTCGTGTCATATATTGAATCTGATCCAGGAACAATGAAAAAAATATATACAGGAATATTACTTTTGCTGGCTGGCATACTGTTGAGTTCTTCAACGTTCCAGCCCTCTTTCAAAATAGCAAAACTGAAATACCAGGGCGGCGGCGACTGGTACGCCAATAAAACTTCTCTGCCCAATCTGATTGCATTCTGCAATAAAAATATCGGCTTGAACCTGGCTCCCGAAGAAGATATTGTAGAGGCCGGCAGTACGGATTTATTTCTGCATCCGTTTGTGCATATGACCGGTCACGGAAACGTTGTTTTTTCTTCTGCTGAAGTTCAGAACCTGAGAAATTATTTAATAGGCGGCGGTTTCTTACATATCGACGACAACTACGGGATGGATAAATTTATCCGTCCGGAACTGAAGAAAATCTTTCCTGAATCCGAACTGGTTGAATTGCCTTTCACGCATGCGATTTACCACCAGAAATACCATTTCAATAACGGCCTTCCAAAGGTACACGAACACGATGGAAAAACGCCCAAAGGGTACGGTATCCTTTATAAAGGCAGATTAGTTGTTTTCTATACATATGAGTGCGATCTTGGCAACGGCTGGGAAGACAAACAGGTGTACAACGATCCCGAAGAAATACGTATAAAAGCGCTTCAAATGGGTTCCAATATCGTTTCATATGCATTAACTTCATATTAATCAACAACAATACATACTTCTGAAAAAAAATACTGCTTTTCAGCAACAAATTCATTAAATTTACTGTTCTAATACAAACCAAATAAAACTAAAATGTACGGTACAGCCTGGCCCATTATCATATTCTTCGTTGCACACTGGTATCTATCTTTGTTCAGCCAAACATTCTTCCTGCACAGATATTCTGCGCACGCAATGTTCAAAATGAATAAATTCTGGGAAAAATTCTTCTTTGTGTTCTTATACATCACGCAGGGATCTTCTTATTTAGTGCCAAGAGCTTACGGCGCTTTACACAGAATGCACCACGCATACAGCGACACTGAAAAAGATCCGCACTCTCCCCTATATTCAAGAAATGCATTTGTCATGATGTGGAAAACCAAAGACATCTATAATGCTGTTTTGAGAAGACAGGCAGACGTTGAAGAAAAATTCAACAAGAACCTTCCTGAATGGCCGTTGATCGACAAATTAGGCGATATGTGGACTTCAAGAATCGTCTGGGGTACACTGTATGTATTGTTCTACATCTATTTCGTACCTGCAGACATGTGGTATTTATACCTATTGTTACCAATCCACTTCTTAATGGGCCCGGTACACGGCGCTATCGTTAACTGGTTCGGTCACAAATTAGGTTATCAGAATTATGATAATAAAGATGCATCGAGAAACACGCTGGCATTGGATGTGTTGCTTGGCGGTGAGTTATTCCAGAACAACCACCACATGTATGGCAGCAGACCAAACTTTGCCATGAAATGGTTTGAATTTGACCCTACTTATCCGGTTATAAAAATATTGCACTATGTGCGTATTATCCGTCTGGTGAACCCGGATGCAAAAGCATAATCCGGATTGAGAAAATATTATTTGAAAGTCCCGCCTGAAGCGGGACTTTTTTTTGTCTTAATCAGGATTTGCTGGATTAAAGAATTGATAGGATTAAGTTGATGAGTACTTTTTTCAATTCTTCGGTCAGGGAACAATTGCGTTGTTTCTGTCTACGTTGAAAACTATTAAGCCTTAAAATATTTTTTTGATTTATAAGCATTTATGCAAATACCTACCTGTATTCCTGTTAATAAAACTGTTGATAAACGGGTATAATGGGGGCAGTAACTCCTCTCCAATTATCTTACTTTTAAAAGATTAAAATTGACAAGAGAGGCGAATTTCCATGCAATTAAGTAAGTTAGAAATTAAGGGATTTAAGAGTTTTGGTGATAAGGTAGTCATTAACTTTGACGAAGGTATTACCGGTATTGTAGGTCCGAATGGCTGCGGAAAATCAAACGTTGTGGATGCCATCCGTTGGGTGTTGGGTGAACAGCGTACGCGTGCCCTCCGTTCCGACAAAATGGAGAACGTTATTTTTAACGGTACCAAAAACCGTAAGCCGCAACAGATGGCTGAGGTGTCGTTGACTTTCAACAACACTAAAAACCTCCTGCCTACGGAATATTCCCAGATTACGATTACTCGTCGTTACTACCGTACCGGCGATAGCGAATATTTATTGAATGGTGTTACCTGCCGTTTAAAAGACATCAACGACCTATTCCTGGATACAGGTATCGGCTCGGATTCATATGCCATCATTGAATTAAAAATGGTGGATGATATCCTGAACGATAAAGACGGTTCCCGTCGTGAGTTGTTTGAAGAAGCTGCCGGTATCTCTAAATTCAAGATGCGTAAAAAACAAACGCTGAAGAAACTGGAAGAAACCGATAAGGATCTGGAGCGCGTTGAAGATTTACTTTTCGAGATCAACAAAAACCTGAAGTCGCTTGAAAAACAAGCAAAGCAGACGGAGAAATACCACGAGATCAAGGAAGATTATAAAAATGCAAGCATTGACCTGGCAAAAGTAAGTGTGCAATCTCAGCACACGGAAATACAGGAGTTACATAAGAAGCTTGATGAAAAAAACGATTTACGTACGCAGTACAACTCTCAGATCAACGAAAAAGAAAGTAACGTTGAACAGGTAAAACTGGATATGGTTAATAAAGAAAAATTATTGGCCGACAGACAAAAAACGTTGAACGAGCACGTAAACCTGATCCGTACATTTGAGAGCGATAAAAAGATCAAGAATGAACGTCTGCGTTTCTTAAACGATAAAAGTAAATCTCTTACAGACCAGATTGAACTTGACAAGCAAAGCAACGACCGCGCGTCGTTCAGCTTAGACAGCCTGACAAAAGAAAAAGAATCTGCAGAGAAAGTATTCGAAGAAATTTCCCTGAAAGTTGAAAAACTGAAGCAGGAATACGAAGAACAAAAAGAGAAAAACAAAGTTCTGCAGGAAGAAGTAGGTACAGCATCCAGCACTTACAAACGTAAGCAGGAAGAAGTTTACCAGCTGAACAAACAACTTGAGATTTACGCGATCCAGTTGTCTTCACTGAAACAGGAATTGGAAAAAACAACCAGCGATACGTCTGCACATTCTGCCAATCTTTCAGAATTCGAAGCTAAAGCAAATGAAGTAAAGCGGACGCTGGATATCAAAAATGCGGAACTTGAAACACTTCAGGCCGAAGACGAGCGCATTCAGCAGCAGGTGCTCAATCTTGAAAAAGAGATTGAACAGATCCGTGAGCAGCTGACGCAGGCGAACAGAAAGCTTGATTCCAAACAGAACGAATTCAACCTGACCAAGTCAATGGTTGAGAACCTGGAAGGTTTTCCGGAAGCAATCAAATTCCTTAAGAAGAATGCATCCTGGGGCAAGGACACTCCGCTCCTTTCCGATATCCTTACCTGCGACGAGAAATTCAGGCTCTGTATAGAAAACTACCTGGAGTCGTTCATGAACTATTATGTAGTAGAGAACGAAGCGCAGGCAATACAGGCGGTGAATTTATTAAGTGATTCAGCAAAAGGTAAAGCAAATTTCTTTGTACTGACGCGCTTTAACAGCTACAACGCTTCGCATAAAAAAAATCACAGTGATTGCGTAGCGGCTTTAGACATTGTTGAATACGACAGCAAATACAAAGGCCTGATCCAATATATCCTGGACGGTGTTTATGTAATCACCGGCAACCAGGACATTATTCCGGAAGACGAACAATCCATCTTCATTACGCAAAACGGTAAACTTGCCAAACGAAAATACAGCATCTCCGGTGGTTCTGTAGGCTTGTTTGAAGGTAAGCGTATCGGCCGTGCGAAGAATATGGAGAAGCTTGAATCAGACATCAAGCAGATCACGACGGATATTGAAACCATCCGTGTTACGCTGGACACAAAATTAAAAGAGTTTTACCAGCTTAAAGAAAACACAAAAAAGCTGGAGGTTGAAGAACTCCGCAGAGAAATCAATCTGGTAAACAACGAATACATCACGCTTAAAACCAAACAGGAACAGCTGGCATCCATGCTATCTGACAACAGTTTGCGCAGAGAAGATGTATTGGATAAAATTGCCAAGATTGAAGAAGACATCAACATCAATACTCCTCTTGCCAAAGAAGGTAAAGATGAGCTGGAAGGCCTGGAAGAACGCCTGAATCAGTTAAACGATGAGTTCTCTCTTCAGACTACGCAACTGAGTAATAAGTCTGCGGTGTACAACCAGGAGAACATCGGTTTCCATCAGCAGCAAAACCGCGTAAACAGTTTAGAGCAGGAAATCGGCTATAAGCAAACCACGTTTGAGCAAAGCAAGGAACGTATCGCGAAAAACCAGGAAGAGCTGGAGATCACGAATGCAGAGATCCGCCAGATGGTTGACAGCGCTGATGTAAGTGAAGATGAACTGATTGGTTTCTACAAAGAAAAAGAAGCGATTGAACAAGGCGTACACGAAGCTGAAAAAGATTATTACAGCACGCGTGCCCGCATTGATGAAGTAGAAAAAGAAGTTAAAGAAATCAGACGTAACCGCGAAGAGTGTGATGAAATCCTTGTTACCCTTCAGAACCGGATCACGGAAACTAAAATCGGCTTAAGCTCTATCAAAGAGCGTTTATCTGTCGAGTTTAACTTAAACCTGGATGAAGTGCTTGCCAACCAGAATCCGGATGAAGTGCTGCCGTCTGAAGAAGAACTGAAAGAGAAAGTAATTAAAATCAAGAATAGCCTGGATCGCTTAGGACCGATCAACCCGATGGCCATGGAAGCTTATCAGGAGATCAAAGAGCGCCATGTGTTTATTACCAGTCAGAAAGACGATCTTGCGAAATCAAAAGATTCATTGATGCAAACCATCAACGAAATTGATGTGGTTGCAAAAGCTACGTTCCTGGATGCTTTTGAAAAAATACGTGACAACTTTATCCGTGTGTTCCGCTCGCTGTTTACCGATGAAGATACCTGCGACCTGAAACTGGTGGATCCTGAAAATCCATTGGACTCTGCGATCGACATCATGGCAAAACCAAAAGGCAAACGTCCGTTAACGATCAACCAGTTATCGGGTGGTGAGAAAACGCTTACAGCGATCTCGCTCCTGTTCGCGATCTACCTGATCAAGCCGGCACCGTTCTGTATCTTTGATGAGGTTGACGCGCCGCTGGATGATGCCAACATTGATAAATTCAACAACATCATCCGTCAGTTTGCGGGTGAGTCTCAGTTCATCATTGTAACGCACAACAAGCGTACGATGGCAAGCACGGATATCATCTACGGTATCACCATGGTTGAGCAAGGAGTATCGAGACTGGTGCCTGTGGATCTGAGATCGTTGAATGAAGCGTAAGGTAGGTTCGAGGTACTAGTTACTAGACTAAAGTACAGAGTAGAGAGTACAAAGTATTTGACATAAAAAAGTCTTCATGTTCCGATAGCTATCGGGACATGGAGACTTTTTTATGTCGGATTGTATCGATCAGATTAAGAGCTGCTGGATGACTTGGCTATCTGAAAAAATCTCTTTACCTTTTCCCGACATATCAAATATGCATGCAGTATGTGCGTGTATTAAAGAGTTGCAGACAATTTTCGGTGAAGACAAAAAAAGATGACAGCGTTAATAATATTCATAGGCCTAATTGTTGGACTAAATTGTATTCCACTTCTGACAAAAACTAACTTTCCAAAAACAGAGAAAGTAATCGTTAAACTATTAGTTACTACGACAATATTATTTCTGATAATTTTATTTTTTGCATTTAACGGTTACAGACTAAAAGGACAATACACTTTTGTGACAATCACTTTGATATTTATCGGCTTGACAATTATTTATTTTGCAGTTTTCAAAAATACGACAACGAAAATACTGACAGCTACACTCCTTCTGACACCATTATTAACGGTAAGTATTTTCACACTTCTGATTGGACAAGTGCTAAAAGAATTTGACATAAACAACAAGACTAAAATTATTATTACAACAGGTGGATTTTTATCTTGCGGAGAACTAATTTATATCACACAAACAAAGCTTGGACTTTTTGACAAAGAAGTCCATTATGAAAACAGTCTTTGTTTGCGTGGTATTGAAAAAATAGAAACAGTAAAAATTGACGACAGACACGCTGAATTTCTAATTTATCACGACAAAACCATGGACTCTGAAAATCCATACAAATATGATGTGGAAAGAAAAACCGGCTGGTAATACGGGATTCGCGTCACCTTATGACAAACAGCGCGTCTTCACCATGGTCTGTGGCTCCGAGACCATTGAACTGGTTAAAGGAAAGATGCAAATACACCTTAGACCCGTAACTTTAGGACATTTGGAAAAAGTTATTGAAACAGGAAGCTGGTTTAATGAACGATAAAAATGAGATAGCATAAAAAAGTCCTGCCGGAAATTTCCGGCAGGACTTTTTTATGCTTTACTCTTAAAGTGACTACTCCGTTTTTGTAGCTCCTGTACCTGTAGTTGTTGTAGCGCCGGATGGAGCTAACGCAGGAACTGAACTTGCTGAATAGTTTGAACTCTTGATGATGTTTTCGAAAAACAGGATAGACCAGATGATGTTTT
>NZ_JBQCDF010000160.1:0-9985 GCF_051961495.1 Cytophaga sp.
AAATTATGGGTAACAATTGTTGCTGAAAGCGAGCAGGAAGTGGGAGATATTCTTGCAACGTTTCCTTTAATCGGTTATATGGTGTATTCAATCCATAAGCTGGCGTTTCATAATACAGCTCAATACAGCATGCCGCCTTTATCGCTGAATTAATTCTTTCAACTTTATAAAAATAAAAAAAACGGGTAACCTTATTAAGGCTACCCGTTTTACTTTAACTAAACGGGACTGAACGGAAAACTAAACTATCTATTATTAATTCTGATATGACGGATCTGCGTGGTGACCATGGTGGTGACCGGATTTATGAAACTTGTGATGCGCTTTGTATTTGTGTCCGTGAGATGCGGTAGCGGCTGATACGTTAAACGCAAGTAAAGTAAATACCAATGTTGAGAATACTACTAACTTTTTCATATCTGTACTTGTTTAAAGTGCCTGACTTAATTTTATGATACAAGTATAACACAGAAATCTGAAGGCTTATTGTAGCAATTCTGAAGGCATTATGAAGTTGAATTCTTTTTTAATGATTCTGTTACTTCTTTCCTTAAATCTTTACGCATTAGCTTATTGGAGGCCGTTCTGGGGAAGGATTGTTTCAAAATAAGCAGAGATATCCTGAACAGGGGATTTAATTGTGTCTGTATGATTTTTTGTAATTCCTGCTGCAATAGAGTGGTATCGATTATGGCATTTTTTGTTTGAACGAATAAGGCTAATTTCTCCGGTCCGCCGTTTGCTTCCTGGTAAGCGACAGCAGCACTTTCAAATACAGCAGCATGTTTGTTAACAACCGCTTCTATTTCTACCGCACTGATTTTGATGCCGCCCAGGTTCATGGTATCATCAGTTCTGCCGGTACTTTTATAAAAACGGACATCCTGATACGTATTCATGGTATAACCATCGCCGTGCCTGCGCAATAGCGCGTATCCTTTAATCTGCGGCAGGTCAGAGTAATATTCTTCGCGGTGGTTTTTATTTAAGATCTGCTGCGACAAGCCTACAGCGGGAGGAATTAAAAATACTTCACCGGTGCCTTGTTGTGTGACGATGTTTTTATCCGGGTCTACTAAAATCAGTTCACTGCCGGGTGCCGGTGTATTGAAATGACACAGCGCATTGGGAAGTTCCACCGAACTGCTGAGGTAACCGCCGCCGATTTCTGTACCACCGCAGTATTCAATAATGGGTGCTTTAAAGCTATTCAGATAACACAGGTATAAATAATCTTCCGTATCAGAGGGCTCGCCAGTAGAGCTGAAAATCCGTACGTGCCAGTCCGCGATGGGACCGAATTGCTGTGCCCGCCAGCTTTTCACAACAGAAGGAATAGTACCCAATACCGTTACTTTTGTTTGTACCGTGAAATCAATGAATTCCTTCTTTGAATAGGCGCCGTTGTATACAGCAATGCTGGCTTTATTCAGCAGACTGGCGAAAATCAGCCAGGGAGCCATCATCCAGCCCATGCCGCTGGTCCAGGTTACAACGTCACCCTCGTGGATATCCTGCAGTAGTTTTCCATCTGTAGCGCATTTTATAGGAGTAGTTGCCAGCCAGGGCAATGCTTTAGGTTCTTTCGTTGTACCGGAAGAAAAGAGTATTGAGATAATATCTTTGCTGGAATGCTTATAAGAAGTAAGTGTATCCGCTGGTGTTATTTCCAGGTCTGACAGCAGTATATCCGAATGATTGTTTCGGATTGCAGCGGCATTGGAGTTTTTATCTGTCGTATGCAGAATGATTGCGGCGGGATCAGCTTCCACCACTTTACTCAGCACCTGGATTGTTTTTTCAGCATACATATACGAATCAATAGTAAGCACCGCTTTCGCCTGGATGATGTCGATGCGTTTCTTTAATTCAGCAGCAGAAAAACTGTCTGAGACCAGCACCGGTTCTGCACCAATATAGATCAGTCCCAGGTATACAGCAATGGCTTCAATGCTGAAGGGAAGGTAGAGAACAATACGGTCATGTGCCGAAAAGCCTTGTTTTATAAAGCCTGCAGCGTAATTACGTGTTCTGTTATACAATTCCTGATAACTGATCTGTGTGATTTTGTTATTGCCTTCAGCCTGAAAATAAATGGCAGTTTGTGCCGGATCAGCCTGGAAGCAGCTGTCAACGATATTAAATGTGGCATCTTTAAACCAGGTGATTTTATCCGGATCCCCGGTCTCTTCAAGAACAATGCTGTAATGTTTTTCAAATACAACCGGAATATTTTTTACAGCAGTTTCCCAGAATGCGGCTTTATTTTCAACAGACCATTGATAAAAATCTGGATAAGTGTTGATGTTCAGCATCTGCATCCAGTGTTTGATGTTAGACGTTATCGCATATTTCTCAGGCGTCCATACTACCGGTATATCCGTTTCTGTATAGGTTTCACGAAATTTATTTAACAAAACAGTAAAAGGCTGGTTTTGATTCTGATTCAGAAAATCCATCCAGGTATGTTGTTTATGGTTGTATGTTTTACTCATATGCTGATCCGTTGAAATCTTAAATAAATACGTAATAAACAATTTAAGAGATAATGAAACTAAAAGTAGAAATCTTTCGTTGATTATGGCACAATAGTTGCACTATTATCCGTAAATCATTAATAGATATGACTCGTGTTTATTTATTATTCTTCTTTTTAACGGGTTTGTCATTGGTTTCCAATGCACAGGCTGAAATTACGTTTAAAGAATCGTCGCATGATTTTGGTACTGTACATGCCGGGAAGGACACATTATGGTATAATTTCACCTTCACCAATACCGGAAATGAACCTTTACAGATTAATGATGTTAAGACATCATGCGATTGTACTTTAGCAGAATGGCCTAAAGGTGTTATACAACCAGGTAAATCGGCTGTTGTGCGCGGTGGATTCAAGATTGAAAATAAATCGGGCAGCTTTGAAAAAAGCGTGATTATTATTTCCAATACATCTCCTGCAACATCGATCATAACGATCAAGGGGGTCATCGGGGACTCTGCTCCTCAATAAAACGTGTAGTTGTTTTAGTTTATATAGTTTATAGTTTATTTTCAGAATGCCCTTTGCTTGTCACAAAGGGCATTTTTTTATGCGTTTCCTCATTGTTTGTTTCATTTTTTAAGTGCAATATTATTGCTTCAAAGAACGATCAAACAATTATGAAAGTACTTGTATACAGCACCCGGAGTTATGACAGAACGCATTTTGACGCATTGGAGAACGGGATTTTTACATTTGAATATGTTGAGGACGAATTGAATATAGATACAGCAGATCTTGCCAAAGGAGCATTTGCCGTATGTATTTTTGTGAATGATGATGCATCAGCACCCGTTGTTGAGAAGCTGGCAGGTTATGGCGTGAAAGGCATCGCGATCCGTGCGGCCGGGCACGACCAGACCGATAAAGAAGCGGCACATAAATTCGGTGTGCATGTTGCCAATGTACCGTCGTATTCACCGCATTCGATTGCTGAACATACAGTAACCCTGCTAACAGCGCTGAGCCGCCACATTGTGGAAGCAGACGCGCGCGTGAAACAATACAACTTCAATCTGGAACCTCTGGTAGGATTTAACCTGCATCATAAAAAAGTAGGAATCATTGGAGTAGGGAAAATCGGCGGTATTACAGCTAAGATCCTGCACGGCTTCGGTTGTGAGCTGCTGGGCTTTGATCCGTTTCCAAAAGAAGAATATACACAGCAATACAACCTGCGTTACACCACACTGGAAGAGATTTACCAGGTTGCAGACATCCTGGTTATCCAGGCGCCGTTAAACGCACACACCAAATACCTGGTCAATAAAACATCCATTGCAGCCATGAAAGATGGTGTTGTAATCATCAATACCGGCAGAGGCGGCGTGATCAATACGCAGGATGTAATCGACGGACTTGCATCCGGTAAAATCGGTGCACTGGGTATTGATGTATATGAAAAAGAAAAGGGATTATTCTTTTTTGATCATTCAGCAAACAAAACAATAGATCCATTGTTCGATAAATTACTGGCATTTAAAAATGTTTTGGTTACGGGACACATGGCTTTTTTAACAACCAATGCGCTGACAAGCATTGCCAATACCACACTGGCTAATTTGAGCCGCTGGCACAAAGGTGAAGCAGCTGAAAATGAGCTGTAATGCAAAGAAAGCAATAGGTGTGTGATAAATGAAGTGCGTTGAATAATGCGGCTCTTTAGGTGATTTATGGGTGTTTTAATTATATTCGTAAAGTAAAACCCCATACTATGCTTTGCAGAATAATATCCGGTATCTGGATACTTTTATTTATCCAAAACGCATGTGCTCAACTATCTCTTCCGGCAGAACGGACCGCACTCGAGCAACTCACCGCTTCCGGCGATTATCAGGCAGCTTTGAAAAAAGCAGTTTCTATCAAATCTTACACAGAAAAGAAATTCGGTGCACAGGATCCGGAACACGCAAAGTCGTTACTGGATCTTGCTGTTGTATATTATTACTTATTTGATTGCCCCAACAGCCAGCTGTATATACAGTCAGCAAAAAATATCTATGCCGTTAAACCGGGAACGCAATCTTATGAATATGCCAACACATTGCAAAATCAATCTTATATTTTACTGAATTGCAATGAAACCGATAAAGCCGAACAGGCCACCGCGCAGGCTATAAAGATCATTCAGGAGCATGTTAAGGACAGCCTCCTGCTGCTGGCTTCTTTGCATTCTGATCTTGGCTATATCCAAACGTTAACGGGAGAAATCACGGAAGCAAAAAAAAACTACGGAATAAGTTACGAACTTATGCAGGCAAATGGCTTTGAAAACAGTGAAGCATTTGCATTCCTGTTGAATAATATTGCCAGTTTTTATCATGATTTATCAGACTATACACAGGCCAAAAAATATTATGAAGAATCACTCGTCCGTCATAAGATTCTTTTTGGCAATAACTCGCCCGAGTATGCAACGGTGCTGAATAACCTGGCAATCCTTAACCTGGATTTTGGCTTTTACGAAGATGGCGGACAAAATATTTTTAGGGCCGCAACTATTTTTAAAACAGTAAAAGGTGACAGGAGTGCTGAGTATGCAAAATCACTGAATGATATCGGAAATGTATATGATAAAGAAGGTGATTATAAGAACGCGGAATATTTTTATAAAAAATCACTGGAGCTTAAAAAACAACTGGGGCTTGAAGGTAATATCACTTATTGGAATACACAGAACAATCTGGCATTGCTGTATAGCAGGCTCGGGAATTATACTGCCGCTATTTCAATGATGCAGCTGCAGCTGGCAACAGTAAAAAAATATAAAGGCGAAAAATATCCTGAGTATGGAAATTACCTCAACTCCATGGGCACGATTTATCAGGCAAGCCAGGAATATGCAAATGCGTCTGATTATTTTAATCAGGCCCTGAATTTTTATAAAACCTACTATGGCACTTCCGATCCCAATTATTCCAGGATCCTGAACAACCTCGGTGTAATCAGCATAAAGGAAAATAATATGCAAAAGGCACTACAGTATTTTAATCTTTCGCTTCAGATTCTGGAAGCCGATACCATCAGTAATGCCATTGAACGTGCAGATACCTACAACAATCTGGGAGAAGTATATTCAGCGACAGGTGAGTTTGGCAAAGCGCGCGCGCAGTTTGATAAAGCGCTTGCCATCTATGATGCCCAGATTGGACGGAAACATCCGGATTACTGGACCACTTATTCAAACATCGCCCTGCTTAAATACCGTTCAGGAAATATCCGGGAAGCGATCCAGGATACCAGACAGGTGCTGGATATGAATATTTCCATGATATACGACAATTTTACTTTTTTAAGTGAGGCTGAAAAACTGAAATACTGGAATAAAACGTACGACCAGTTTGAATTTTATAATGCTGTATGTGTAAAGCAATCTGAAAAAAATCCTGAACTGATCGGGTCCATGTTTGATTATTCACTCGCTACAAAGTCGATTGTATTTAATTATACCCAACATCTGAAAAGTAAAATCATTCAGAAGGGCGATCATGAATTGCTTGGTACCTATAACACCTGGGAACAGAAGAAACAATTGCTGGCTACCTACTATAACTTTTCCAAACAGAAAATAGCAGATGATGGTATTGATATTCCTGCTTTACAGGAAGAAGTAAATACGCTGGAAAAAAATATTGCGGTCCGGTCTGCTGATTTTAAAATAGCGCGCGAGATCCGGAATGTACACTGGAAAGATGTACAGGTAAAACTAAAAGACAATGAAGCAGCTGTACAGATGATCCGCATGCAGGTATTTAATAATACCTGGACCGATTCTGTTGTTTATGCAGCACTGATTCTTACCAGGGAAACAACTGCCGGTCCTGTATTGGTAGTACTGAAAAACGGGAATAAGCTGGAAGGTGGCTATTATAAAGGGTTTCAGAATGCTGTAAAATTCAACCAGGTAACAACTGAATTTTACAATGCCTTCTGGAAAGAGATTGACCAACATTTGCAAAACAAAACAACGATTTATTTTTCTCCGGATGGCGTATACAATAAAATTAATATTGCTGCCCTTAAATTACCGGATGGCGGTTATTTAATGGAAAAACGTACGGTACAGTATGTACCTATGCTGCGCAGCCTGATCACATCCGCAGATACAAAAGCTGCCGGTACAGAAAAAGCTTTTTTATTCGGCCATCCGGATTATAACTATGCCATACAGCCTTTGGCAGATTCATTGAATTTCAGCCAGGCGCAGGTGAATCCGGAAGAGTTGAGAGGTTACCAGCTTAATGAACTTCCACAGACAAAAATTGAAGTGGAAAAAATTCAATCAATATTAAAAACGGGCGGCATTGATGCAGAAATTTACACAGCAAACAAAGCCACGGAGACCAGCATTAAAAGTCTGAAGAGTCCATATGTTGTGCATATCGCCACACATGGGTATTTTGTAAAGGATTATGAATTGGAGGAGGAAACAAATACTGCTGTTAATTATAAAGAGAATCCGCTATTGCGTTCGGGCATTCTGTTGGCGGGCTCTAATTATACCCTGAATAACCAATCCTACGGAAATACCCTGGATGATGGTATTCTTACGGCGTATGAAGCCATGCAGTTGAATCTGGAAAATACACAGCTGGTAATTTTATCAGCCTGCGAAACAGGCCTGGGAGAACAAATGAACGGAGAGGGTGTACTTGGTTTGCAGCGTTCTTTTATGCTGGCCGGCGCCGATAATATGCTTATGAGTTTATGGCAGGTAAATGATGAAGGAACACAATTGCTTATGAGCAGTTTCTATAAGTATTGGATTAAAGATAAAAATACAGCGCAGGCATTCAGAAATGCCCAGCTTGAATTAATGAAAACACATCCTTCCCCGTTTTACTGGGCAGCATTTATCTGTATAAAATAAATCATGTCATACAGAGATAAAATTTTACAAAAATTAAAAGACCGTCATGCCGACAACTCTTTTCGTACATTAATTGTGCGGGAAGGATTGGTTGATTTTTTTTCCAATGACTATTTAGGATTTGCCCGCGACCAGGAATTGTTCAATGCTGTTCTGAATAAAGAAGCACAATACAGGCTTGAAGTATGTAACGGGTCAACAGGTTCACGGTTATTGTCGGGTAATACCAGGCTGGCCGAAGAAGCAGAGACCTGCCTGGCAGCGTTTTTCCAGGCAGAGAAAACATTGATCTTTAATTCCGGTTACAGCGCCAATGTTGGTGTGCTTTCGGCATTGCCGCAGAAAGGAGATACGATTCTGTATGATGAGCTTATTCATGCCAGTTTGAAAGATGGCGCACGCTTATCTTTTGCCGACCGAATTTCTTTTAAGCATAATGACCTGGAAGATTTTGAGAAAAAAATCAAACGCGCCAAAGGCGATATCTTTGTTGTAGTAGAATCCATCTATTCCATGGATGGGGATAAAGCGCCACTGAAAGAAATTATCCGGATCGCAAAACAATACGATGCCTGCATCATTGTAGACGAGGCACATTCCACGGGTACCTGCGGTGCATATGGCGAAGGCTTTGTGCTGGCTGAAGGCCTGCAGGATGATGTTGACATTCGTATTCATACCTTTGGGAAAGCCATGGGTATTCATGGCGCCTGTGTAGCGGGTGAGAAGATGGTGATCGATTATCTGATCAACTTTTCACGTGCATTCATTTATACCACCGCATTCTCGCCGCATTCTTTTTTTGCTGTGCTGGCAGCATTTGAAAAATTACGCGGCGCACAAAATATTTTGACAACCTTACATAAAAATATACAACAGTTTTCAGCAGGGTTAAAGCAATTCGATTCATACATTGTCAGCACCAGTTCAATACAGGTATTGAAGATTGGCGGCAATGACCGTGTGAAAGAGCTCGCACAGAAAATCCAGGCGCAGGGCTTTGATGTGCGTCCGATCCTTTCACCTACCGTGAAAAAAGGCGAGGAACGTTTGCGTTTCTGTATTCATGCATTCAATACGGAAACACAATTAACAGACCTGCTAGCCTGCATCAAAAAAAATCTATGAAAAAATATTTCGTTACAGCAATATCAACCGATTCAGGTAAAACACTGGTGAGTGCGATACTGGTGAATGCCTTGCAGGCAGATTACTGGAAACCCGTTCAGGCAGGCATGATCGAAACCGATAGCAACACCATCCGCAAATTGTTGAACAGTGAACATTCCATCATTCATCCCGAAGCGTACCGGCTGCAGTATCCTGCGTCTCCGCATGCGGCAGCGAAAAAAGAAAATATCGTTATCGATCCGGCATCCATTCAATTGCCGGATACGGATGGCAACGATCTGGTCATTGAAGGTGCAGGCGGAGTGCTTGTCCCGTTGAATGATACAGCAGTTGTTGCAGACCTCATCACACAGTTTGATGCTGAAGTTATTCTT
This sequence comes from Cytophaga sp., assembly GCF_051961495.1. Classification (NCBI taxonomy): domain Bacteria; kingdom Pseudomonadati; phylum Bacteroidota; class Cytophagia; order Cytophagales; family Cytophagaceae; genus Cytophaga; species Cytophaga sp. The sequence goes on from NZ_JBQCDF010000160.1 coordinate 8,915, forward strand.
GTGTCGAATATTTATCTGGGCAGTATCAATCATACGTTGCTTACTGCTGAAGAATTAAAGCGTCGCGGTATCAAAGTGAAAGGAATCATATTCAATGGAGAGCCGAACGAAGAAACAGAACGGATTATCCTGAAACATACCGGTTATAAAAAACTGCTGCATGTATATCCGGAAGAAAAAATTACAGACGCAGTTGTTAAAGCATATGCAGTAAAATTATTTGAGCATTGGTATGAATAAGACATTGCTGGAAAAAGATGCCGGACACCTCTGGCATCCCTACACACCGCTAATCAATAAGAGACCGTATGCAGAAGTTGTTTCTGCAAAAGATATGTACCTGCACCTGGCAGACGGCACAAAGCTGATGGATGCCATATCATCCTGGTGGGTCAACATCCATGGTCATGGAAACGAGCAGCTGGCAAAGGCTGTACAGAGCCAGATCCTGGAGCTGGACCATACCTTGTTTGCAGGCTTCACGCATAAGCCAGCGGTAGATTTTGCTATTAATTTTTTGCGCGTCGTGGCATGCGACCAGAGCCGTCTTTTTTATTCAGAAAATGGAAGCACGGCTGTTGAAGTGGCCATGAAGATGGCTGTTCAGTACTGGAAAAATAAAGGCGAGGAGCGCACAACCATTGTAGCAATTGAAGGGGCATTCCACGGCGATACATTTGGCGCCATGTCTGTGAGCGCGCGTGGTCTGTTTACCGAAGCTTTTGAATCGTTGCTCAATCCGGTATTGTTCATTCCTTTTCCCGATGGTACAAACGATGAAGAAGTACTGCAGCAGCTGGAAACGTATTTTCAAAAACACCCTGTTGCAGCATTCATCTATGAGCCGCTGATCCAGGGCACGGGCGGCATGCGTGTATATACACCGGAATTACTTTCGCGCATGATGGATGTATGCGCCAGATACGGTGTACTGACGATTGCAGATGAAGTCATGACCGGTTTTGGGAGAACAGGAAAAAAATTCGCATCGCATTACTGTACGCGCAAACCCGATCTGATGTGCTTTTCCAAAGCCATTACCGGCGGCTTGCTGCCTTTAGGTGTAACCAC
>NZ_JBQCDF010000161.1:0-22954 GCF_051961495.1 Cytophaga sp.
GCTGTTGTTGTCGTGTATGTTGCATTGGTAGCACCGGAGATGGCTGTACCGCCTTTTTTCCATTGGTAATTAGGATCAGAACCGCAGTTTGATGGCGAAACTGTTAAATTAATAATTGTTACGGAAAAAATCGTGGTTGCAGAAGAACTAGCCGTTACCGATGGTGTGACTACTGCATTTACAGTAATTACTACCGCAGTACTTGTTGCTGTTGCCGGCGATGGACAAGTGGCATTGCTTGTCATGGTTACGGTATAGCTATCGTTGTTGGCAGCTGTTGTTGTCGTGTATGTTGCATTGGTAGCGCCGGAGATGGCTGTACCGCCTTTTTTCCATTGGTAAGTAGGGGCAGTACCGCCGTTTGTTGGCGCTGCTGTTAAAGTAATACTTGTACCTGCACAGATCGTGGTTGCCGAAGAGCTAGCCGTTACCGATGGTGTCACTACTGCATTTACAGTAATCACTACCGCAGCACTTGTTGCTGTTGGAGTCGACGGACAAGTGGCATTGCTTGTCATCGTTACAGTATAGCTATCATTATTTGCAGCTGTTGTTGTCGTGTATGTTGCATTGGTAGCGCCGGAGATGGCTGTGCCGCCTTTTTTCCATTGGTAAGTAGGGGCAGTACCGCCGTTTGTTGGCGCCGCTGTTAAAGTAATACTTGTTCCGGCACAGATCGTGGTTGCAGAAGAGCTAGCCGTTACCGATGGTGTCACCGTTGCGTTTACGGTAACGCTTATTGATGCACTTGTTCCGTTTCCGCAGCTGTTTGTCGGAGTTACCGATATGGTTCCGCTGGTTGTACCCATTGTAACAGTAATACTGTTTGTTCCGGAACCTGCTGTGATACTGGCTCCCGCTGGAACTGTCCATGTATAGCCTGTCGCATTGCTTACAGCAGTAATGCTATATGTTGCACCAGTTGTACCGGCACAAACCGATGTTGAACCTGTGATAGAACCTGCTGCTGAAGGAAGGGTGCAGGATGAACCTAATAAGACTGCCGTTCCTGCATAGGAAGGATTTGTCCATGCCTGGTCTGCACTTGCATACCAGGACATTTTGCCATCACGTGTGCCACCGTCATCATCATCATCAACCTCTACATCAAATCCGACTAATTGATTAACCGCAGGTGTATTGCTGACTGTTGACCATGGAATACGGATTTCCGTAATATAACCGCCTGTTTTTGTTACGTGTGCAAAGGTAATGCCTGTAGTGGATTTACTGTTGGCTTCTGTTACGGTAGCGTCGTTCCAGCGGAACATATATTGAAAATAATTGCTTCCGACGGTTGTTGCTTTTGTATTTCCGATATCAAAAAACACTTCAATGTTATCATCATCATATTTATTTGTTCCGCTGTCATTAATCAGGGTATTGTCCGTTACATCTACCAATAAGTAGATATAAGTATTATCCCACAATGCCTTGAACGTACCGGAAAGATCGGCAGCATTCGTGATCGTTCCGCTGATGATATTGTTTAAGCTGCCGGCATTATTTGAACTCCAGATCGCATCTACTGTTCCATCGATGGCAGGAGCGGTAGAGGTTTGGTTGATTGCTTTGTAAACGTTTAATATTACCGGAGAGCTTGTGCCGGTTTGCGAGCTTGAGTTATATGCGATTGCAGTGATTGAGCGGCTGCCGGAATTGTTGATTATCCAGGAGATGCTGTACGGGGAAGATGTTGCTGTACCGATAAGTGTTGCTCCATCATAGAATTCTACTTTGGAAATGGTTCCGGTTGTTGTGGTTGCTGTAGCTGTAAGTGTTACAGTTGATCCTTCATTATAGTTACCTGCCCCTGGTGATGTAAGTGTTGCTGTTACCGGGCTGGCAGCTAATGTACTTGGGTTCCAGAAATTTCCGGTCTGCACGAATAATGAAATTACTCTCAGTGTATTCCCAAAGTAACCCGATGCATCAACAGTTCCTACTGTTTTGGTGTACATGCTGTTCATGATGGTCTGGTAGGTAGATGTAGCACCGCAGATGCCGGCAGCATAAGTGGATACGAAAGTTGCGTTCACTGTCCCGCTTCCGCCGGATTGAGCCACAGGGCCGCCAGCGCCTGAAGCGCCTTTTCCGTTTACATAGCTGGCAATCGGAACACAGAAGTTTGTTTGTGCAGTACTGTTACCTGTCCACAATACATCAACAGCCATGCGCCATGGGTTTCGGCAGGCGTCATATCCATATTCGTTGGAACCATTGCATGAATTGGGAGCTCCGCTTGGATCAGACCAGTTACTTACCAGTCCCGTTGTCGTATTTCTGTTTGCATTTAATAATGTATAAGCGGCTGTTACCGCATTGTTCCATGTAGTAGCCTGTGAAGACACCTGTGTGGCAAATTGTCTGTAATAAGCAGGTGCCTGGTAACTTGGATTCCGGCAGGTAGAGCCCATTCCCCAGCCATCACCATTGATTGCCTGATAAGAGGTGTTATGAATTTCATAGGTTTTTATAGCAGTAATCAGCGTAGTTGCTTCCGTGCTGTATGTATAGGGACTTGTAGAGGATGGCCATTGTTTTGAAGCGACAATAAGTGCCATGGCAGCATCCAGGTCGGCATCAGTAGCGCCGTTGGATCCGGCAGTTCCTGTACAGCCACTCATTTTCCAGTTCATCAATCCGTTACCATTTGAATTGGCTTTGTAGTATGCCCATAAACCATCAAATAAGGCCTTATCCGCAGCATAGGCTGCCAGTAACATACCATAACCGATGCCTTCTGAAACGGTGGATGAACCGTCATCAAATAATACCCGGTATTGACTTCCGCAAGCCTGTACATAGGTTGATTTCCATGTGTTGTAGGCGTTGTAGGCATCCTGTGATTTTCCATATAGATTACTTGCCGGTGTATAAGCACCGGTAGGCAAATTTGTAGGCACAATACCATACGCATACGGGCTTGCCGAAGCGGCTATTTTAGAACCGAAGGGGACGGTTGCCGTCGCCGGCGTGTTGACCTGGGCATGGGTCAACGGGTGGATGAGAATGATAATGAATAGTGCCAATAACCATTTTATACTTCTGCTAGTCTTCATAAATATCCTGGGGAGATAATTGGGGTTCCTTAGTATTATAGACGGTATTTTATGGAAATGGTGACAAAAAATATTTAAAAAGTTATATTTTCAATCTTTCGAATAGGCTAATCCTTCATTATCAATATGTTTAATAGAAAATTCAACTGAATGTTTTTTATAAAATGATTGAATGAATGTTTATTATTGGAATATTAAGGACAATTTGTGACGACTGCTACCTTTTAGGTGTCTATATAAATAAGGTTTAATTTATACCATTTACTTAATACATTCTATTCTAATAAATGCTGGACAGTAGTATTATAAAGCTTTGCATCGAAGGAGACAGAAAGGCGCAGGAGAAGCTATATAGTTACTATGCAGGTAGAATGAAAAGCGTATGTTTGCGCTATGTAAAATCAAAAGAAGCTGCAGAAGATGTTTTTCAGGATGGGTTTGTAAAGGTCTTCCTGAATTTGAAAAAGTATAATGGTGAAGGTTCTTTTGATGGTTGGGTTCGCAGGATTATTGTAAATACTGCAATTGATACATATAAAAAGAATTTGCGTCTGGATGAGAAGAGCTCTTACGACGATCTGAGAGAACAGGAAGTGTTTGTAAAAGATGGATTCGAACCCATGCATGAAAGAGACTTACTGCAGATTCTGGAAAATCTGCCGGATATATTAAGAGTTATATTTAATATGTATGCAATAGAAGGATATTCACATAAGGAGATTGCCGAAATATTAAATATTACTGAAAGTGCTTCTAAATCTCAACTTTACAGATCGAGAAAAATAATTCAACAAATACTATTTAACTATAATAGTAAGGTATAATGAAAGACGAAAGACATGATATTGATGACCTTTTCAAAGAAGGGTTATATGATATTGAAGCTGAAGTTCAGCCGGCTTCCTGGGAGGCTATTTCCCAAAAAGTTCAGGCAAACACATTCTATACAGTAAAAAAATGGATATATGGAATTGCTATCACGGGCTCTGTTACTGTTGTTGCTGTTACAGTTTTGCTACTTATGCAGACCAATGCTGAAAAAACGGTTACAACTTCGAATATTAAAGAAACACAATTGAATGCTGTTCCGGATAATCATGTTGCTGCGTATTCAGTAACGGACGTTGAAAAAAATAAAAAGCAGCCGTTAGTCTATTCACATAGTGCTCCGCAAACTGAAAAAGAAATTGTTAATCAGATTACATCTGCGGATGATCGCAAGCGTGTGCGTTTGCCTGATGGGAGCACGGCACTTTTAAACAGGAATAGCAGTATTTCCTATACAGCAGATTTTATGTCCGATAAAACGGTACATGTTGCAGGAGAAGTATATTTTGAGATTCCTGCCTCTGCAGAGGAGAAACTTACAGTTTTGGGCAACTTATCTCAAATAGAGGCTCAGGGTTCATCCTTTATCATTAACTCTGATATAGAGCGCGGCAGTGATGAAATTACTGTCTCTTCAGGCAAGGCAGAGTGCAAATCTTTATTAGAAAATAACAATAGAATAGCTATTTTTGCAGGGAGCTCAGCGGTAATTAAAAGAGGATCGGATTTTAAACAAAATACGATTCAGGATATTAATTATAATGATTGGGTTACTCAAAGAATTGTATTCAATAATACCAAACTGGATAGTGTATTTGAGACACTTGAAAAATATTACAATGTTACTTTAATAGCACATAATTCTGAAATATTGAATTGTCACTTTACAGGAACATTTGAAAGAAATAATATTGATGAAATATTACAAGTTTTATCGGTTTCGTTTAATTTGTCTTTTAATCAAAAAAGTAAAGAATTTATTTTGTCTGGAAACGGATGCAAATAAGTTCTTGTCTGCAATAGTTACTTCTTGTTTTGTTTTTCTGTTTGCATTCAACTCCATGGCCCAGCAGGAGCCTGCCGCCCATAAAGTAACGGATACACTTGTAACCATTGATCTTACAAACCATTCTTTAAAAGAATGTCTAATAAGATTATCTGCCGCTTATCAAATTAATTTTTCTTATATAAATGATGACCTGCCGCTGCATAAGCAAATGCACATTGCTGCGGGTCCCCAATCGTTATCTGTTGTATTGGATTCAATCTGTAAGCAGGCAGATCTGAAATATCTGATTATAGGCACCCAGATTGTATTGAAAAAAAATGAAATGATTGTAACAACTCCGGTTCAGGATTCTACAGCGGCAGCACCTGCAGACACCCTACCTGCAGCCATAATCGTTGATACGATTTATTTATCTGATCACAAAAGTAGTAGCGGAGAATATGTGCGGGATAAAAAATATTCAAAATATTTTTATCGGGTGTTTGGTAAAAAAAGAACGCCTGATTCTATGATTGTGGTCTCTTCCAATGGCAGACGTGATACCATTGATGTAAGAGAAACAAGACAGAAATATCATTACATAAATAGAATTTATACAAAGAATAAATTTTCTGTAGGTGTTTTTGGCGGCGGCGGTGTTTCATACCGGACTCTTTCGAGCCAGGATATTTTTGTAACAGAAAGGAATGCCGATGAAAGCAGTATTGCCAGTTATACATTCGGAGCGAACGTAACGTATTACATGCCTTCTCAAAGACTTTCGTTCAGAAGCGGCATCAGCTATATGACGTTTGGAGAAAAAGGCTCTTTCATTGAAATCATCTACAGCCCGCCACCGGGAGGTCCTCAACCTGAAGAGATTGAACATAAGTATATAAACCACTATAATTATATCATGCTGCCGTTTATGGCAGGTTATAGTTTTCCTGTCAGTAATAAATTTGGTTTATCTGTTCATTCCGGTTTTGCAGTGGCATTTTTAGTTTCTAAAAAATCTACATATGTAGAACCATTTATGTATTTCCATTCTCCGGATAATTTAAGCAAAAATCCACACGTGCATACATATAGCAGTACTGGCCTGGTTTTGCCGGTGCATGCGGAGCTTTCTTATTCAGTCGGTGAAAACCTGCAGCTCTGTGCAGCACCAACGTTCAATTATTTTTTAACATCTATTTATTCCAAAAGTGATCTTAGTAAGCAAAAGCCCTATGCCTTCCATTTAACAGTGGGAATAAGTTATATGTTCAAGCGTAATAAATAATTTTAGATCTACCCTGATAAATACTATTAATATCTCAATACAATTTTAATAGTAGTATAAAGCAGCATATTTATTATAGCACGACCCCAGCGGGGTCGAATATGTATAGCCTCACAGGGTAAACCGAAGTAATTTTGATACGTTTTATTGGAACAAATAACCACTATACGCCAGGCCTTTTGCTACGCTGATAAAATTATCATCAGACTTAACTTTTACATGTGGCAGCTTTGTGTTAAATAACTGCTTAACCGCCCGTACCATCGACGTTCCGCCTGTCAGGAATAAGCTGTCAATATCTTCCGGTTTAATATTGTTTTTGCTTAAGAATGTATTGAGGTATTGATCAATTTTGGAAAGATCACGGTTTATAATTTTGTTGTATTCTTCAAGTGTGATGGCGTTGTGGATGTTGATGCCAAATTTATTGAACTCGAATAGCGAAGTATCCAGTTGAGATAAATCTACTTTTGTTTTTTCGATGGACTGGAAGATGGAATAGCCCAGGTTATTTTCTGTCAATGTAATCAGGTTTTTCAGTTTTTCATTTTGTTTGGAATAACTGTAGTACTGCCTCAGGTCATTCTGTACCTTTAATCCATTAAAGAAATTCATTTTTTCCCAGGAGCAAATATTACTAAAGAAGCTGGGTGGTACATCTACGAGCTTACCGGGCATGGATTCGTACATAACACCTCTGCCAAAATAAGGTGTTCCTTTTTCCCACATAAACGCCGAATCAAAACTATCGCCGCCGATATAAATACCACCTGTTGCAAGAATATCTTTTCGGCGGTCTTTCTCCATGCTTTTAGCCGGATCCAGTTCAATAAAGGTAAAATCGGTTGTGCCGCCGCCAAGATCAGCAACCAATACTTTTTCTTTTCTGGAAATTATTTTTTCATAAGCAAATGCCGCGCCGATCGGCTCAAACTGAAAACGGATCTCTGTTAAACCAGCCTGATTGGCCGCCTGCAGCAATCGCTTCTGCGCAATGGAGTCATTAATGCTACTTTCATCGTCAAAGAAAACAGGTCTTCCTAAAATTGCTTTTTTACAATCATATCCAACAATTGCATCAGCTTTCGTTTTCAGTTCTTTTAAGATAAGCGTGATAAGTCCGGCTGCAGTAAAGCTTTTATTGTGGATGCGGGTTTCAACAAAATTTGTTCGTGGCAGTACACGTTTTATGGACTTCATAAATCTTCCTTTCATGCCATCTGCTATATACTGTTCAATGGCAGCGGAGCCTACAAAATATTTCAGCGGCAATGCAGGATCATATTCGTCCGGGAAGTATAGAATGGAAGGAATGGACAGCGTTGTTGCAATTTCATGAGTTGTTTCATTGAATATGGATAACACTGAGTTGGATGTGCCGAAATCTATACCGTATATATGGGAATTCATGTATGCTGCTATGGTTTAAATGATTGTGCCGGGCAATAAGAAAAGGTTAAATCAATCCGGCAAAGATACGCATTGCAGGTGTAAGAGTTGATATTCCAGGAATGAATCCGGTGGATTATATGGAATGATATTTCATATTATTTATACACGGTGCGCTGGGATAAAACCATTTATATTCCGATATTAATTTATAATTTTGAACATAATCTGTCTGGCTGTTTCTTTTTTAAGAATGATGATAAAATTCATGTCCTGTAGGGTGTTTCCTGTACTGCTGCTGATCCCGGCACTTTCAGGTTTCTGTTCTGCACAGGTATATTCAGGAAATAAGGCTTATTATGCAGAGGCAGCAGGCATGGCCGGCGGGATGATTACTTTTGGTAATTACAATTCCAAAGTACGGAATTCACCTGTTTATACAATTTCCGGCGCATATATCAGAAATGAACGGATTATGTATGAACTCAACGTAAATACATTATTTTCAACCATAACATATAAATCCTATAATGGGTTTTCAGATACAACTACAAAGTATTCACAAACCTATGTGATGTTTGGTATTGTAAAATCATTCAGGATAGAAAATCCGGATCTGGTTCCTTTCTTTTCGACATCGTTTGGTTTTATCAGCCGTTCTGTGCAGGTAGCAAATGTAAGTGCTCAAACCCAACTGGCGGTTGGCTTGCAGGGAGGACTAAAATATTTTATTAAAGATAATTTTGGAATTAAGGTGCAGGCGAGGATTCAATCTTCCTTAAATGGATTAGGTATAGGTGTTGGAGTAGGTACCGGAGGCCCCAGCGTTGGTTTAGGCAGTTATTCCAATGCCATCCAATTGGATTTTTCCGGAGGTGTTTTTTACAGAATATAATTTAACAGTATCGTTTATACATGTTTGCTCAAGTTCACTATCCGGAGTCTCTTTCAAAAGAAGAATTAGACGAATATCTTCTGGAGGGCTGGTTTAGAAACGGGCAGCGGATCTTTACAACAAATTTTTTAAATTTTGATGATCAATTATACAGTGCAATCTGGCTGCGGATAAACATCCGCACACTTGAACCGGAAAAAGGTCTTGCTAAGCTTGCTAAGTTAAATGCAGGTTTTACAGTTTCTATTCAGCAGGCAAGTATTACACCTGAGAAAGAAGCATTGTTTCAAAAGTATAAAACCGGTGTTACATTTTCTGCCGCGCAGTCATTACAAACACTGCTGTACGGAGATTCAACCGCGGATATTTTTCCCACGCTTGAAATCACACTTTTTGATAACGGAAAATTAATAGCGCTTGGATATTTTGATGCCGGATTAAAAAGTGTTGCCGGGATTATTTCGTTTTATGATCCGGAATATAAAAGATACAGCCTGGGTAAATATCTGATCTTATTGAAACTGCAATACTGTAAAAATAATCAGTTTGATTTTTTTTATCCCGGATATTTTGCGCCCTTTTATCCGGCATTTGATTATAAACTACAGATCGGTAGAGAAAGTTTATCTTACCTGAGGCTGGAAACAAATGCCTGGGAGCCCATTGATACATTTGTACCTGAAGCGAACCCGTATCAGACCATGGTGTCCATGCTGACCAGGATGGAGCAGCGCCTTAAGGATGCAGAGATTTCGGCAGCTATGTTTAATTATACATTTTTTGAAGCCAATATCATTCCTACACTCAGAGGTTTAAACCTGTTTGATTTCCCGGTCTTTCTGAGCTGTTTTGATTATTCGCATCAGAATGCGCATCTATTGATTGTGTACGACGTGATCTATCAGTGCTATCACCTGGTTGAATGCAAAAGTGTATGGAAATCGGAGGATATTGAAGAGAAACCGGGATTTTATTCCGGACACCTGCTGAAGATGAATAAGCACGTTTGCTCAACTAAGACGTCTGATGAAATGGCGGCAATATTAATTAAAGCATTATTGCCTAAACAAGATTCAAATTTGTAATGCATACACTTGCCCAATTAAAATCCGGTAGTTTAAAAAATCTTACTAATATAAAATTGTCTGAAGGATTAACAGTGTTTCCGGAAGAAATTTTTGAACATGCAGATACCCTGGAAGTGCTGGATCTGTCCGGGAATGAATTAAATACACTGCCTGATACATTTTATGTATTAAAGAAACTGAAAATTCTCTTTCTGTCGATGAATCAGTTTACTGTTTTCCCGGCGGTACTGAAAACGTTGGCTCATATTGATATTATTGGCTTTAAGGCTAACCGGATCAAAACCATTCCTGAAGAATCAATTCCTGTGAATCTTCGCTGGTTAATTCTGACAGACAACTGTATCGAAGCTTTGCCTGTAAGCATCGGCGCTTGTACAAAGTTGCAGAAGGTTATGCTGGCCGGAAATTGTTTACAAACATTACCTGATGCAATGGCTGCATGTATCAATATTGAGCTGCTGCGCATTTCTTCAAACCGGATCAGCCGCTTACCTGATTGGCTTGTAACATTGCCAAAGCTGGCCTGGTTGGCGTATTCGAGCAACCCTTGCCAGTCGGCGATTACCGTTAATCATACACTTGAATCTATTCCATGGCAGCAACTTTCTATTCAGGAACAGCTTGGAGAAGGCGCATCGGGTATTATTTCTAAAGCTCTTTGGCAAGCTCGGGATACGGCTGCGCCGAAGCCTGTTGCCGTTAAAATTTTTAAGGGGGCTGTAACCAGTGATGGCTTGCCGGAAGATGAAATGCAGGCATGCTTGCAGGCCGGCAGCCATGATAACCTTGTAAAAGTATTAGGTATAATCGACGGTCACCCATTTCATAAACCGGGACTTGTAATGGAACTGATCGATGCCGGTTATGTGAATCTGGGAGGGCCGCCTTCCTTCGTTACCTGCACCAGGGATACTTTCGGTGCAGATACGCAGTTTACCATTGAGCAGATCGTCCGTATTACAAAAGGAATAGCTTCGGCTGCTCAGCAATTGCATGCGCGGGGTATTATGCACGGAGATTTATATGCACATAATATTCTTATAAATGCTGATGCACATCCCTTGTTCGGTGATTTTGGCGCTGCTACAGTGTATGACAGAAAGCGGCCCGGGATAGCTTTGCTTTGTGAGGGGATAGAAGTGCGGGCATTTGGTTGCCTGCTGGATGATCTGCTGCAATTTGTGCCGGCCGGATCGCGGCTGAAAGATGTACTGTGCATGCTGCGCGATACTTGTATGGACAGACTCATTGAACGGCGGCCGGACTTTAAAACAATCACTGCGCAACTGGAAGTTCTCTAAGTAACTGTTTCTCCGTTTAAATGACGTTCAGGTATGAAAAATAGACTGAAAAACCAGGTAATTTAATTCCAAAACTGAACGCTATGTTTGTATAATTATATTCAAACTAGTAATTTAGAACGTATCGTAGCTACTATAGCGATAAAATAATAAACAAACGAAAAATGAAAAAGACCTTGTTTTCGGCCTTATTTTTGGCAAGCCACATTTTGTATGCACAAGAAGACTCCAGTTCATTGTATCAGCATCAGAACTTAGGGCCAAACATTAACTCCACATCTACAGAACTTACCCCCCGTATTTCTGCCGATGGTAAAATGATGTTTTATGTTCGTGATGGACATCCGGAGAATAAAAATCAACAGGATATATGGCACTCTGAAAGAGACAGCCTTGGAAACTGGATGCCGGCAAAACGCGCTGACGATAAAATCAATCAACTGGATGCGAACTGCGTATGGTCTGTAAATGCCGATGGTAATACCCTGTTGATCAGAGGGGCTTACAATGAAGGCAAATATGTAGGTAAAGGTTTTTCATTGACCCGCATGACAAAAGAAGGGTGGACAGATCCGCAAATGCTTTTCATTGATGAAATAGAAAAAGTAAATCTTGGTATAAATGATGGAGCTTATTTATCAAACGATGGTAACGCAATCATTTTTACGATGTGCAACAAGAAAAAATGTACACTATACGATTTGTTTGTAAGTACACAGAAAGAAGACGGTTCTTTTACAAAACCGGTGAAACTGGGCGCAACCATCAATACTGAACAATACAATGAATTTGCTCCATTCCTGGCTTCTGATAACAAGACATTGTACTTCTCAAGCGATCGTCCGAATGGTTTAGGTATGACAGATGTTTATAAAACAGAACGTTTGTCTGACACTTCCTGGTTAAGCTGGTCTGTACCGGTAAACATGGGACCGCATGTGAATACAGCTTCAAAAGATGCATATTATGTAACAGATGCAAAAGGTGAATATGCTTACATGGTTTCGGATCTGAATTCAATGGGTAGTGCAGATATCATTGCTTTCAAACTGAAAGAAGAACACAAACCCAAACCGGTTGCATTATATGATGGTAAGATTTACAATGCCAAAACAAAAGAGCAGATTTTAAATGCTACGATTGAATATAAAATCTACCCGGATAATTCAGACGAAGGTGTAGGTCATACCGATCACGAAACTGGTCAGTATAAAATCATTCTTCCATTCGGTCACAACTATTCTGTAGACGTTTTTGCTGAAGGCTTCGTTCCTGAATACGATACGATTACGGTAGGTGCTAAAAATGAATATACAGAGATCACGCGTGATTATTACCTGGTACCAATCGAAGTAGGACAAAGCATTAAACTGAATCACATCTACTTCGAAACAAGCAAATATGAACTGCTTCCTGAGTCTTACTACGAACTTGATAAAGTTGTAAAACTATTGCACGAAAACCCTAAAATGAAAATTGAAATTGAAGGGCATACAGATAACCAGGGAAATCCCGAAAAGAACCAGCTTCTTTCTGAAAATCGTGCAAAAGCCGTTATGAACTACATTGTTTCAAAAGGTATTGCTGCTGATAGAATCACTTCTAAAGGTTTTGGTATGACGAAACCAATCGTAGGTAATGATACTGCGGAAAACCGCCAGTTAAACCGTCGTGTGGAATTTACGATTCTTCAAAAATAATTTACGGGTTAATCTCCGTACGAAAAGGGCCTGCGAATTCGCAAGGCCCTTTTTTATAACTTGTCAATATTATTCGTATCTTTGTAAGGCAAGCTTGTATACATTGTCAATGGCCGATATATACTCATGGATTACATAAAAAATCGTTTATCTGAGCCGTCAAAAGCCACATAACATTTTTTCCAACAATAATTGTGAGTGCGCCGACAGTGAATTCACAAGCTTGCTTTTTTTTAATCATGCCGATTTGTTTTTAATCCAATCCTGTTCATGCATATTCAGCAGATAGAAGTTTATAAGGCTCCTGTTAAACTTAAAAAACCGTTTAAAATTTCATTAGGCAGTTATGATTATGCTTCCAATGTTGTTGTTGTTTTAAAAACAACGGATGGACTTACAGGCTTTGGTGAATGCAGCCCGTTTATGTCCATTCATGGAGAAAGCATGGAAACCGCCTATATGGTTGCGCAATATCTGGCTAAAGGATTGATAGGAGTGTCTGCTGTGGAAACCGCTGTCAATGCTGCACGCATGGATGCGATCATATATGGGAACGCCTGTATTAAGAGTGCTTTTAATATTGCCATGTATGATCTGGCGGCACAATATGCGCAGCTGCCTTTATACAAATTTCTGGGAGGTACCAATATCAAACAGCTTCGTACAGATTATACAATCAGTCTTGATACCATAGATACGATGCTTGCTGATGCTGCAGCCATTCTGTATGCGGGATTCAAAATCATTAAAGTAAAGCTTGGCGGGACGAAGGAAGAAGATGTGGAACGGATCAGACAAATCAGAAAACTTGTTGGTCCGGATATCATCATACGGATCGATGCAAACCAGGGCTGGAATGTTCAGGATGCAGCAGAGATTCTGGAAGCATTGGCGCCTTTCAACATCCAGCATTGCGAAGAACCCGTTTCAAGAAGTCTTTATGAAGCATTGCCGGCGATAAGAAAAGCCAGTAAGATTCCTGTTATGGCTGATGAATCCTGCTGCGATCATTTTGATGCACAACGATTGATCAATATACAGGCCGTCGATTCCTTCAATATTAAATTAAGCAAATCTGCAGGTATTGATAAGGCCTTGAAGATTATTGATCTCGCTGAAAGGCATGTAATGGATGTTCAATTGGGCGGTTTTCTTGAATCCAGGTTAGGCTTTACGGCAGCCGCACACGTAGCGTTAACGAGCGATGTTATAAAACATATTGATTTTGATACACCGCTGATGTTTCAGGAAGATCCGGTGATTGGAGGTTTGGTTTATAAAAATGCAGGTATTATAGAGGTACCGGAAGCTATTGGCTTGGGGGCCACTTATGATCCGGCTTATTTAGCGAGGCTGGAAAAAATGCTTATTAAGTAAAAAACCTTCATCTGTGAAGGACACAAACGAAGGCTTTTCTAATTGTATATGAAGTGAAATGATTATCTCACGATTAATTTTTTAGATGTTACGTTTGTTGTTGTTTGAATCGTTACAATATATAAACCGGAAGACATTTCGGTTACATGAATTGCTTGTTCGTATTCTTCGGATGAATATTTTCTAATTACATTACCACTAACATCGCAAATTTCAACAAACAGAACATCAGCTTCTGAATAATCCGACTCTATTGTAAAGCTGCCGTCAATACTGGGATTTGGATATACATTCCAGGATGCCTTTGTATCAAAATTGATTACTGATACAGAAGAATACGAAACTTTACCATCGAAATCTGTCTGCATCAATCTGTAGTAAGAAATACCTTCCAGCGGACTGAAGTCATAGTAAGAATATGATCTTAAGCTTGAGCTGTTTCCTGTACCTGCAATAACATCCAGGGCTGTATAATGAATACCATCTGTAGAACGCTGAACGGTATAAGATCTGTTGTTTTTTTCTTCTGCTGTTTCCCATACAACAGATACACTTCCATCGACCTTTGTTGCCTTGAATGAAACCAATCTGATTGGCAGAGGAGCACAAGGGTTTGTACAGCCGGAGTAGCCAATATATGTCGATGTCCCTAATTTCAGGTTACTTTGACTAATCTGTACCTGGCTGCTTCCAAATAAAGCACCGGTTGTATAGGTGCTACCGATCAGGTCAAATGTTGTAGCGTTGATACGCGTCACCTTCCAGTAACCGTTCATGTTGCTAACACCCGTAACACCTGCGATTTCTATGAACTGGTTATCAAGCGGACCTGAAGCCATCGTGATTCTGTATGCACCGCTTCCGTTATCAGTAACAGAGGTTATGGTATTGATTGTACCACCAGCCTGCATAGGAGCAGATCCGCAGAAATTTAAATTGGTATTGCTCAATACAGTTCCGTTTACATTGGATGGAGTTGAACTCCCCATTACCGTGGCACAGCCTGACGTAAGATTGATTGAACTACCATTGAACGTGGTGATATTCTGCGTGATGTTCAATAAACTATGGTCGCCCATATTGATGGTACCGTTGTTTTTATATAAGGTAGTCGTTGTTGTTGTTGAATTCGCATTTAAGTTCAACGTACCACCATCTACACGTAATTCAGCGGAGAAGGTCATAGTGCCGTTGTTATTGGTTGTGCCGCCACCTAAATAAACATTACCGGTAACACCGATGGTACCGCTGTTGTTAATGGTAGGAGAGATGGAAGAACCATTACTGCTGAAGTTGAATGTACCACCCGTACTGTTATTAATAGTAAACGTACCGCCACCAATGGCTGTGGATTCTGTAAATGTACCTGCATTGTCAAAGATTGTTCCGTTCGGAACGTTTGCACCAGGCATAGTCATGGTAATACTCGCACCGGCAACGTTGGCAATATTAAAACCGGTGTTCCAGCTGCTTGTAATATTGAAATTCACACCAGTACCGGAGTTCGTGAATTTACCAGGGCTGCCCGGGCTGTTGTATTGAATGGTAACGTTATTGGCAAAGTTGTTCAGGATATTGCTGTTGCTTCCCAATGTTAAATTTGAAGATGAGTAATTGTTCAGCGTAACATTGCTGTTGAAGTTTCTTGTACCTGAAATAGTACCGCAGTTATTAATTACACTGGCACTTGTTGCGGAAACGTCTTTGCTGAATGTACCGCCGCTTAATACGTTTATTGTACCACCTGCCACGGTCATAGAACCGTTTATGGTAGGATTGTTTTTAATAAACATGCTCGCTCCGGTCGGTAGTGTTGCACCATTGTTTAGTGTACCGCCTGATGCAATTAATGTACCACCGCTTAGTACCGAAATATTATTGCTTATTGTACCACCCGAAACAATGATCTGACCGCCGCTGTTTATAACAACAGCCCCGCTTTGGGTACCGCCGGTTATACAGATTACATCTCCGGAATTAGCCGTGATGGGTGTCGCCGTACTTGAGCTTATGGTAGAAGTACAAGCAGCAGATGGATCAGCAGGGCATTGTGCATTCGCTACAAAACCTGCTTGCATTGTTATTAAAAATGTTAATATTATTTGCTTTATATTTTTCATTGGTAATTTCCAATTTTTATTAAATTTATTAACGTATGTTAATTATTATTGGTTGAGTTTTAAAAAAAGGTTAAATCTTAAGTATTGTATTTTTTGCTTCAGGAAAGTGCAAAAACAGCTCAAAAAGAAACTTTTAATAGGATGATAATAGTATTAAAAAAATGAAAAAGGCCTTTTTCGGTTAAATTTGGCCATTGTTTAAGCCTGCAAAAAGAGCCTCTTACAAGATTATACGGATTCCGGATATTGTAATATTTGTATGAATTGTTGAAAAAAAACAGGAATATTTTTTACGGAAATTACATTTATTGAATTAATAATATGAACATCGGAATTTTAGAACTGTTAAATGCGGCGATATATGATATAATTTTGAGAGAACAGACTGATTCCCCATTTCAAAGACTTAAATTGTATCTTATTTGTTTATCCAGTTAGATTAAAAAGAGATGAAGCGGAAGGCTAAAGTTTTATTTGTCCATAAGGTTTCTGAAAGTGTATACAGATTGCTGTTGGGAAGAAGGGTATCCTCAAATGAATCTTTCTGGTGGATTCCCGGTGGTTCAGTGGAAGCCGGGGAAACGGATTTTGAGGCTGGATTGAGAGAGTTGGGAGAGGAGTTGTTTTTAACGAAGGATTTTACAGATGTATTGCATGCTTATAAGCGGGATAATAAAATTCCCGTTTCAGTTGAGTACACATCTTCGCAAGCTGTTAATATTATTTTTCTTGTATCAATGCAGTATACAGGAAACATTCCGCTGCCTTCTATTAAAGATGAATTTGAAGAGGTGGCCTGGTTTGACCTAAACAATATGCCTCAAAACATGTCACGTGAATTTTCCTATATAGAAAAAGAACTGCAGCAAGCTGTGCGTAAATTATAGATCAGATCAAGCCTCTGGCTTTTAGTTCCAGGTATTTATTGATTGAGTTTAACGGTAATGCTTCAGGTTTGCTCAGGATAGATTGTATACCGTATTTCTTAAGTTCATTCACAATAAGAATTTTTTCCTGCATATTCTTTTTTGCCATTGTTTGCTGATAGATCTCTTCAGTGTCTTTGGCATCCGTTAAAGCAAAATTACTCAGTTCTGTATTTTCAAAGAATATAACAACCAGCAAATGCGAAGTGTTGATTCTTCTCAGGTAAGGAAGAACTCTTTCCAGGGCCTGGTAGCTCTCGAAATTGGTAAATAGGAATAACAAACTGCGCCCCTTCACGGATGTACGTATTGCCTGGTAAAGAAGCTCATAGTTTGATTCCAGGATGTGTTCTTTTTCTTTATATAAAGCCTCTAAAATATTTTTTAGTTGCCTGCTGCCTTTATCGGATTTTACAAAACGGTTGATCGTATTGCTGAAAGTCAGCAAGCCAACTTTATCATCTTTCTTTAAGGCAGTATTGCTTAAAACAAGTGCTGTATTAATGGAATGGTCAAGCAGGGTTAATCCATCGAAAGGCATGCGCATGCTCCGGCTTTTATCAATCACGCAAAAGATCTGTTGTGATTTTTCTTCTTCGTATTGATTTACCATCAACTCACTTCGTCTGCTGGTGGCTTTCCAGTTGATGCTTCTGTAATCATCACCCCGCACATAATTTTTGATTTGTTCAAACTCATAACTATGTCCGATACGGCGTAACTTTTTGATGCCGTAATGATGAGAAATTCGTGTGAACGTTTTTAATTCCAGCTGTTTCATCAGCAGGATTGACGGGTAAACAGCGATTGTTTGTGCAGCTGGGATCTCTACTCTTCTATTGACGAGCCCCAGTTTACTTTTAATAAACAGCAGAATATTTCCAAACTCATACTCGCCACGGGTTAATGGCTTTACGGTGTATTGAATATTCTGTTTTTCATTTCCCTGTAAAACCGTTTTGATCTGAAAGGATCTTTCCTGAAATTGAACAGGTAGTTCATCCTGGATCACAATCTCAAAAGTAATCGTACTCATGTTGCGGATGCCTAATTTTATTGAGTTGTCAGAGCCCAGCGACAATACTGAAGGTGCCTTGCGCATACATGCAAATTTTATTGACGGACTAAACAGGAAGAATGCATCTGCAATACTTATCAATCCAAAGATCAATAAACATACCTTAGCAGGTACCAATAAAATAGAGAAAGGATAGGACAGTATGAATAGCAACAATATTGCTGCTATTCCTGTAAAGAACCTTCCTGTTAAAAAGATATGTTTAAAGAAAGATCTCACCTTGGAACTTCAATTTTTTCAATGATTGATTTGATCACACTTTCAGTAGTATCTCCTTCCATTTCTTTTTCAGGAGTCAAAATAATTCTGTGATTTAAAACCGGATAAGCGACATATTGAATATCTTCCGGTATTACGAAGCTGCGGCCGCGCATGGCTGCTATAGCCTTTGACGTCTTCAGGATTGCAAGGGATGCTCTTGGAGATGCACCTAAATATAAGTCCGGATGGTTTCTTGTATTGAATACAATCTGGCCGATGTAATCCAGTAAATGTTCTTCAATATGAATTTTTTCAATATGCTCGGCAATGAACTGCAGATCCTGAAAATTCAATATTTCTGCTACATCCTGTGAAATTTTGTTTGTAAAATCTTCTTTGAAACGGCGAAGAATTCTTTTCTCTTCTTCAAAAGAAGGATATGATAATTTTATTTTAAATATAAAACGGTCGAGCTGCGCTTCCGGTAATTTATACGTGCCTTCCTGCTCAATCGGGTTTTGTGTGGCAATAACGAAAAACGGAAACTGTAATACATGGCGTACCCCATCAACTGTAATTTGCTTTTCCTCCATTACTTCAAAAAGGGCAGCCTGTGTTTTGGCAGGTGAACGGTTGATCTCATCAATCAGTACGATGTTTGAAAAGATCGGCCCTTTGTTGAATTGAAACTCGGATGTTTTGACATTGAAAATGGTTGTACCGATTACGTCTGTTGGCATTAGATCCGGCGTAAACTGAATACGGTTAAAATATACCGCGAGCGTTTTGGCCAGCGTTTTGGCTGTAACTGTTTTAGCAATGCCAGGCACACCTTCAAGCAATACGTGACCGCCTGAAAAAATACCTGCCAGCATCAGGTCAATCATCTCTTCCTGACCGATAATTACTTTGTGTATTTCATTTTTTACACGCAAAACCATATTGTTGACTTTGTTGTAAGAATCATCCTGGGTAAACGAAAATGTATCTTCCATTAGTTCTGTATTTTTTTATAGATGAATTGCAGTTGTTGGTAAAATAGATGAAGGTCTTTGGTTTTCATTTCATGGCCCGGAAGTGTGATACGCTTGTATTCTTCCTGTAACTGTATAAACCGTTGTGCTTCTATACCTGACTTGGTCGCCAGCCATTGCACGGAAGCAGGATTATCCAGATTTATTTTAACGCCATACTTTTGTTGTATGGTTGAAATAAATAAACGCATGTTCAGTTGGATCAGCTTTCTGTGATTTCCGATCTGCGCATATAAACGTCCTGTTGTTTGTACATATTCAATACTGGTATTGTTTACCGGCTCAATAACCGGAATGATCCGTTGCTTGCGTTTGCTTTCAAACAATATATAGATCAGTACTGTTGCTAATAATAAATACCATGCCCAGCGAAGCGGCTCAACAGCCAAAACGTATTTTAAATAAGGCGTCCGTGGCCGGCTTGATTCACTTTCCTGCCTGTTGATTGCCGGCACTTCATCCCAGAATAATTTACCGTTTGATAAAACTGACAGTATTTCTTCTGCATGACTCAATCCCTGTTTTTCTTTTACAAAATAATTCGTCAATAGGATAGGTGTTGTAAATACATACAGGTAGCCTTTTCCGTAAGGGATACGGACATAATTATATGTGTGGTCATTTAGCATGGAAAATACTGCAACGGATGAATCAAGTTTTTCCGATACGGGGATGCTTACCCGACTATAGGGTTTTAAAGCAAGAAAGGATGCCTGTTTCGGCACCTCAAATGAATAGTTTCCTGGTGTATTGGGTAATGGTTTTTTTAACTGTGGTACAATATAATTGTCTTCCACAGCGGCCAAATGTGTAATGTAGCTGTTCCTGATTGAATCTTCCTGCTGTAGAGCTATTGCAGCGATTGTGTCAACGGAAGCAACAGCAGAATCAACATAATCAGTTGTTATAAGCGTATCGTCTTCGTAAACATCTGCATCTGCATAATCTTCTTCAAACAAAGTATCCGTCACGGTAGCTATTCCTTCTTCATTTGTATACTCCTCCGTCTCGGTTTCTTCTGAAGATTCTTCACCTATTGTTTCATCAATATGTTCTTCAAATTCAGTGGATGTTGCTGCAGGAGTGTTACCTGTTACAGAATCCGGATATGAAATTGTATAGTCGACACTATCAAAAGAAAATGTGCCTCCGTTTTTCAATAGATAACCCATTGAATAAGGAAGTTGCGTTGAGCTTATAAAGGCATTATTTCCTCTTTCAACAAACTCGAACAAGGACTTTTGTTCGTGATTGGTCAGTGTATTGAAATAGTTACCGATATATATATAGTTGGCATTTACAACATCGGCAGGTAGATCTTTGTCGATGGTTTTTGTTATGTCTGTAAAGTCGTCTGCATATTTGTACTTAACAAGTTCTTTCAACAAATACGTGCCATACGGATCTTTGGAATCAGATTTGTAATGCTCTGTCCAGTTTATATTTTTCTGTGCATTCGCCAGCAACCAGAACCCTATTGCAATTGCTAACAGGATTCCAATAATTACCCAGGCAATCCATGATCTATTTTTCATCAGGCAGCGGGAATTGGTTGTTGAACATTAAAAACTGATTTTTTGCTACATCGAACATGCTTTCATTCAATTGAAAATTTCCATACCAGGTCGTTTCATAAATGCTGGTAAGATTAGAAAAGTCTGATGCTTGCGGATGAGAAGAAAATTCCAATATGTATTTGCTGTTTGTTTTATCCTTCTCCCATTTAATATGGCCGTTTAAATGCAGTAACTGTAACGACATCAAGTAATAGATCCGGATTGCGTTGCGTATATCTCCGTCGGTGATATATTTATTCAGCAGTTTCTGCAGCGGCCATTCAGCAATATTTTCTTCATGAAGTTCTTCTTCAGATTCTATATCGATATTGGACTTTACAACTGCGCTGTTTTTATATAAAAGTGTAGGTAAAAGCCTTGCAAGAATAAAACCGATGATACCAATAATAAGAATGAAACCCAGAACCTTAAAAAGAGGAGCAAGCCCTGAAAAATCCATTCCGGAACTTTTTTCTTCGTGCTTATACTCTTGGGGTTTCTCCTTCGGTTTTTTTTCTTCGGTATAATCTAATTCTTCTGAAAGCGTTTTCCATTTATCCTTATCCAGCGTATTGGCTTTATAGTCCTTCGTTTGCTGACTATAAAGCAAGGGACTGTTTAAGAAAACAAAAACTGAAAGGCAGAAAATGAAGACTGTTTTTTTCATGCTACTTCCAGAGAAAATGAACTTTATTGGTAAGTGCTTCGGCATTTTTGATTTCTTTTAAACTATATAATTTCCACATGGTGCCATACAGGCACAGAGGAATAATATAGAAGAAGCCGCTGTAATGGAAGATGGTGTAAAAGCCGATGTAGACCCAACGCATAGCTTCAGGTGCTATATCTACATTGAATACAACAAACTCAATGAAGATATAAGTAATCGGTGATTCAATAACTGCGTAGTAAAGAATCATACACAAGCTTAATAAGGCAAACAATCCTATCAGCGACATGTATTCTTTTTTCATATAAGAGAAAGCCCTGCCTATTGCACTTGGGTACATAAGATCTTCTGTTATAGAAACTGCCAGTATCACGATTAACGCCGGACTTGCAGCAAGCAGTGCGAGCAATAATAGAAATGGCTCTTCAATTAACGCGATCGGGTAGATCAGTGCTGCTGTTATAAGGGCTTTATAGTAATGCTTTAATACAAATTTGCCTGTAGATATTCTTGGTGTCTTTGTAATCCCGTAAATATTAAATGCAGCAAAAAATAATAACAGCGAAAGATTGAAGATGTGCATGATATGTACATACATCGGCAAATCTGCTTCAAAGAAATAAGTAAAGAATGACCATTTGGTTGGGTCGGTATTTTCAAGTAAATAATCATTCAATGCATAGATCAGCAGGCCAAACGAAAGCAGTAGTGCCAGTGATTTAACTTTTACGTTTGAGAAGAAAAAGTGATGGAACAGTGAAAAAGAATAACGGATGAGCTCGGTTAATTCCAGAATAGCTTCAGTACTTGGAGCAATGAAATTATCCGCCTGAATTTTTATTTGCCTGATTTGGGAAGAAAACCCACGTTTACTTTTTAGTATAGGATACACAATAAAATAGCCTATAATAAAAGACAGGGATAAGAGAATCAATATAAACCTGATGATATCCGGAGTTTCTGTATATCGGGTTAAGAAGCTTTCAATGATGGCTGCAAATATGGTAATCGGAATGGTACCCATTAATAACTTGAAGCCATTCATGGCAGATACCTGAAATGCCTGTAAGCGGGAATAGGTTCCCGGAAATACAAGTCCGCTGCCAAGTCTGATACCTGCAGCACCAGCAAGCACCATGCCGGCCATTTCCAGTGTTCCATGAAGCCATATAGTCAATGCAGAATCAATAAATAAATCTTTCTGCACAAAGTAAAATTGGAATACGCCAACCATGATTCCATTGTAGAACATAATCAATATGGAACCAATACCCAATACGAGGCCGCTGGCAAAGGTGAAGAAGTCAACTTTGACATTGTTCAGGGTAATTCCAAGGAACATATCAGCTTGTCTTGATGTCTTGTACACAGCCATAGGATCACCTTTTTCTATGTTGGCTTCAGTCATGCTTACATATTGATCTCCCAATACGACCCGTACAAATTCAGGGTCCTT
>NZ_JBQCDF010000162.1:0-3877 GCF_051961495.1 Cytophaga sp.
CTTAAGAATGGATGCGGTCCATAGCATTGAAGATAACAGTGCTGTACATTTTGTTCATGAGCTGAAGCAGGCAGTGAATGATCTGGAGGTGCGGACGGGTAAAAAGAAATTACTGATTGCTGAGCTGGATCTCAATGATAAGCGTTTTCTGGATGCACCTGAATACGGTGGTTACGGCCTGGACGGACAGTGGGTGGATGAATTTCACCATGCATTACGAAGCGTATTAACAGGCGAGCAGGATGGTTATTACGAAGATTTCGGAACTCTGCAGCATCTGGAACATGCATATAGAAATACATATGTATATAATGGAATTTATTCTAAACACAGGAAAAGAATTTTTGGAACACAACCCGATCATCCATATTTCAAATATGTAATCTTTGCACAAAACCATGATCAGGTTGGTAACAGGCCTACAGGAAATCGTTTAGCGAGTTCTATCAGCTTCGAAGGACTCAAGCTTGCAGCTGCTGCAATTTTGTTATCTCCCTATACGCCTTTGCTGTTCATGGGGGAAGAATATGCAGAAAAAAATCCTTTTTTATATTTTGTCGACCATGAAGATGAAACACTGAAAAATAATATTTCTAAAGGCAGGCAGAAAGAGTTTTGCTATTTCAATTTTGAAGAAGGTTTTCCTGAACCACACATGCCGGACACATTTGAGCAGTCTAAACTTTCCTGGAACATTGATTCAGTAGAAAGAGCCACTATGCTCGATTTTTATAAGCATTTGATCCGTTTCAGGAAATTCCATCCGGTAATGCAGGCCAGGGAAAGATCGTCGATGCTGGTACATCCGGCTGAAGGCAGCATATTATCAATTGAACGGTTTGATTCGATCGGTCGCTTGCTTATTGTTATGAATACCGGGAAACAAAAATCTACTTATACAAATCACTCAACATGCAGTTATAAAAAACTTATGGACTCTTCTGATCTGATCTGGAACGGACCTGCACACCCGGGATTCAATGAACTAAAGGCCGGCAAGTCAGCTGTAATAAATCCCTTATCTGTTTCTGTTTATCAATCCATCAGTTAATATTCTTATGTATCCACTTTCTACTTACAGGGTTCAATTAAACAGTACCTTTACTGTAAAACAACTTTCTTCAATTATTGAGTACCTGGATAGGCTTGGTATTACTACGGTTTATGCATCGCCTGTCACTGCTGCAGTAAAAGGCAGTGCACATGGGTATGATGTCACGGATCCGGGGAGGTTCAATCCGGAGATTACTACAAGGGAAGAACTGGAACAACTTTCTTTGAAGTTGAAAGAACTAGGCATGACGTGGTTGCAGGATATTGTGCCGAATCATATGGCCTTCTCTGGCGAGAACCGGCTGTTGATGGATGTATTGGAGCGCGGAGAACTTTCTCCTTATTACACGTATTTTGATATCAACTGGAACCATCCCGAGGCACCGGGGAAAGTGATTGTTCCCATGTTGGGCGATGAGATACATGCATGTATAGAAAACAAACACATCCGGTTATCTTTTACAGAACTTGGTTTTAGTGTAGTATTATATGAAGAGCAGTCATATCCGGTTTCAATCAGTGCATTGTCTGCCTTGCTGCTGAAAATGCATGAGCATGAATTACCTGCAAAGCTGATTGATAAAACAGAAGAGTTGATAGTGGCTGCAAAGGGAAAGGATCTGGCAGGATGGACTTCCACAAAGAAGAGCATTTCAGATACGATTTCCGCTGAAGGATATTTACCATCTTTGACTGCATTTTTGCAAATGTTGAGTGACGACATAGCGTTTATGATGGATTTTTTTCAAAAACAATTCTATGTCTTTGTATCTCACAAAGTATCTGACGCTGTGATGAATTACAGGCGTTTTTTTGCCATTAACAACCTGATCTGTCTCCGCATAGAAGATGAACGTGTGTTTGATGATTACCACAGGTTTTTGCTTGAATTGTATCGAAAAGATCTGGTACAGGGATTTCGATTAGATCATATTGATGGTTTATATGACCCCTTGACCTATATCCAACGTTTGCGGGAGGCAACGCATGATACATGCTATATCATTGTCGAAAAAATACTGGACGGTGATGAAGAGCTGCCGGAGTCCTGGCCTATTGAAGGTACAACCGGTTATGAGTTTCTGGCTTTTGTGAACAGGGTCTTAACAGATAAAGAAGGTGCTGATGCTTTGCTTCTCTTTTATAAAGAATTTACTGACTTGCATGAAATATATGAAACAATTGTATATGAAAAGAAACATTCTTTTCTCTATAAATATATGCATGGGGAATTGGATAATCTGATCGCTTTGATTGAAAAATTATTCTTGTTGAAGGACGGTATCACCGCGCAGTCAATTAAAGCCCCGTTGGGAATATTTATGGCTTCGTTTCCGGTATACAGAATTTATCCCGACCATTTTCCACTGCAGGATATTGAAATGCAGTTGGTTCAGAAGGCCTTTGACCGGTCTATGCTAAAAGCGCCACAGCTAAAAAAGGAATTCGATTTTATAAAAGAATTATTCGATGAAGAAGATGTGGATATAGCCGGCAGAAAATTAAGTTTTATAAAACGGCTGATGCAGTTTACCGGACCGCTTGCAGCTAAAGGTGTAGAGGATACTACATTTTATGTATATAATCCGTTGATCTCACATAATGAAGTAGGTGATGCACCTTCTCCGCTTACATTTACAGTTGATGACTTTCATAAGAAGATGATCAGACGGAAACAGCAGACTCCCTTTTCTCTGAATGCAACTTCTACACATGATACCAAAAGAGGCGAAAATGCACGTGCAAGGATCAATGCCCTGTCACATCTATACCAGGAATGGCGGTCGCTCGTACCTCTTTGGCACACGATGAATGGTATGTATATTCAGCAGGTAAACGGTCGTTCTGCACCTTCTCTGAATGATGAATACTTTATTTATCAATCCTTATTAGGTAGTTTTCCTGATACGTGCATCGCAGACGATAAGTTTATTGAGCGTACACACAACTTTCTGGTAAAAGCCTTACGGGAAGCGAAGACAGAAACAACGTATGAAGCTCCGGATACAAAATATGAAGAAGCTTGTCTGGCATTTACGGAAGCGATTATAAAACCCGATAGTGTTTTCCTGACGAGCTTTATCCCTTTGCTCAAAAAAGTTATTGATTGTGCCGCATTGTATGCGATTGCCCAGATTATATTGAAAGCAAGTGCACCGGGTATTCCGGACTTTTACCAGGGAAGTGAGCTAAATGATTTGAGTTACGTAGATCCGGATAACCGCAGAGAAATCGATTATGATTATCGTGAAGATCTTCTTGCTACAATTATTGATAAGCAAAATGCCGGAGCTGATATATTAGGCTATTTGAAAAGTCATCGGGACAGGGGGGCGGAGCAATTATTTGTAACATGGAAAATGCTTGCGCTGCGTAAAAAATATCCGGATGTTTTTTTACATGGTAATTATATACCCGTAAAAACAGATGTGAATGTATTGGCTTACATCAGACAACAAGCTGAAAACAGCGTATTGGTATTAATTCCGTTAAGCATTAAATCAACACAGGAGGTAGACGTGGAATTCAGTAGCATTGCAGTAGAGTTACCTCAAGATATATCGATACAATGGAAAAATATATTTACTGGAGAAACAGTAATTGTAAGGGATGGGAAAATCTATTCAGTCTTTGCCAGATTTCCGGTGGCTGTATTGGAAAGCATGCCTGAATAAAGATTACAATACACTGAGAAGTTTCAGGTACGTACCATTTGTCCAGCCGAAACCATCCTGCAATTGGTATTCACCACCGCCTGTATGTACATTCATGTCTACGACATTATATTTCTCCATTAATTTTCCGGTGGTACGGTAAATCTTAT
>NZ_JBQCDF010000163.1:0-4119 GCF_051961495.1 Cytophaga sp.
ATTTAAAAGAAAGATAATATGCTTTACTGGAATACGGTGAATAATTTATTGAAGGACAGTTTGCTCACGCTCATGCAGGCCGATGTGTTAAAAGACTTCCGGCTGGTGGGTGGTACAGCATTAAGCTTACATCTGGGGCACAGATTGTCTGTAGATATTGATCTCTTTACAGATGCCGATTATGGTTCTGTAGATTTTAAAATCATTGAAGATTTTTTGATAAATACATTCCCATACGTACAGGGTGATTTTAACAAAACACCCGGGATGGGTAAATCATATTTAATCGGAACAGATCCTACACATGTTGTTAAACTGGATGTGTATTATTCAATGGATCCTTTTTTTCAGAATGTAATTGAAGTAGATGCTATACGACTGGCAACTGTAGAAGAAATTATAGCCATGAAGATTGATGTTATACAGAGAGAAGGAAGAAAAAAAGATTTCTGGGATTTGCATGAAGTATTAACCCATTATACCATCAAAGATATGATTCATTTACATAAACAACGCTTCCTATATACACATGATCATTCATTAATCCAACAAAACATGATCAATTTCAGAAAAGCAGATACGGATTTTGATCCTGTATGTCTAAAAGGAAAATACTGGGAATTTATTAAAGAAGATATTGAGGCTGCAGCTGCGCGTTAAAACAAATCCAAATGTTCTACACGATATTGATTATTTAATTTGTTTGGAATTGTTTTTGTTTGCCGCGGCGAATGGAATTCTTCCGGAAAAAATAATCAGCACCCGATAAAATAAAAAAGGTCTCCCGATTTCTCGAGAGACCTTTAGGGTAAATGATGTTAAAATGTCGAACTTGTTTTATCAGTACATCAAGATATTGAATGAGTTAAGAAATCACCTAATTGAATTTTAATTATTTATTATACTTAATTAATAGATATATTATGATTAATCTGCAGTATATTCAGCCTTAATTCTATTGTTTGCAACAAAAAAATCAGATGTTCCAGAAAAAACTTGACACATATGAAAATACTAAATCAATCCCTTAAAGGAATCAGTATAACTGCCTTGGCAGGAGTGATGATCATGTTAGGGAATATGTTATGTCAAAGTCTATACGCACAGAGTAACATACAAAATTCTAAAACCAAACAACCCAATATTCTTGTTATTTGGGGAGATGATATAGGTTGGCAAAATGTTAGTGCGTATGGTATGGGCGTTATGGGTTACACAACTCCAAACATTGATCGAATTGGTAACGAAGGAATTCGTTTTACCGATCAATATGCACAACCCTCATGTACTGCAGGCCGTGCTTCATTTATTACGGGTCAGTATCCTATTCGTTCAGGCATGACTACTGTAGGTGTACCAGGAGATAAATTAGGCCTGCAAGCGGCTTCGCCTTGCCTGGCAGAAGTATTGAAAACTGCGGGTTATAAAACAGGCCAATTTGGGAAAAACCATTTAGGAGACAGAAACGAGCATTTGCCAACAGTCCATGGTTTTGATGAATTTTATGGTAATCTATATCATTTAAACACGCAAGAGCAGAGCGAGTACAAAGATTATCAAGAATATGCAAAAAACTATCCGGGTGGGCCTGAAGCATTCGCCCAAAAGTTCGGAACACGCGGCGTTATTCATTCTTATGCTTCAGATAAAGATGACCCAACAATTGATGCTCGTTTTGGACGCGTAGGTAAACAACGCATTGAAGATACTGGTCCTTTAACAATGGAACGTATGAAAGATTTTGATGCAGTTGAAACTATTCCACGTGCAGAAGAATTTATGAAAAAGAGCAAAGAAGAAGGTAAGCCTTTCTTTGTATGGTTAAATACCAGTCGAATGCATTTATATACACATTTAAATGAAAAATGGCGTTATGCAGCACAACCCTATACACATGATCAAGACATGCATGGTAGCGGTATGATGCAACATGATCATGACATAGGTCTGGTACTCGATTTTTTAAAAGCAAACGGATTAGATGAAAATACTATTGTTTGGTATTCTACCGACAATGGGCCTGAACACTCTTCCTGGCCATATGGTGCAACTACCCCTTTTCGTGGAGAGAAAATGACAACTTATGAGGGCGGTGTACGTGTTATTTCTATGTTACGCTGGCCACATGCAATTAAACCCGGACAGGTGCTCAATGGCATTCAGGCACACATGGATATGTTCACTACTTTTGCAGCAGCAGCAGGTATAACCAACGTTGCTGAAAAAATTATGCTTGAGAAAAAACAATACATTGATGGCGTTAATAATCTTGATTACTGGACCGGAAAATCTACAGTAAGTGCTCGCAATAGTTTTATTTATTATCGGGAAAGTAAACTGATGGCTGTGCGTGTTGGTCCATGGAAAGTACACTTTGCTACGAGCGAGAATTATTACGACTTGCCTAAAACCCGAAATCCATTATTCTTCAATATTCGAAGTGATCCTTTCGAAAGCTACGACTCCGAAGACTCTTATGGACATATGGCACAACGTATGTCGTGGCTTTTTCAACCGATCAGCGAGATCATTCAGCAACATTTAGCTACTTTAAAAGAGCACCCTCCGGTTCAGAGTGGTACTTCATTTCAAATGGATGATGTTGTAATAGATATGTTGAAACAGATGAAAGCAAAAGAATAACATTCTTTTATATTTATGTGTAATCACGGCAACTGAAAGAGAAACAATTATACTGTGAGCACACAACATAGATAAATTCTTTTAGTTAAGATTCTAAGGTTCGAAACACCATCAGGGATCAAATAAAAAAGCCTTCAATTTTTAAAATTGAAGGCTTTTTTGATGCGGGTAAATGATGGGGTTCGAACCCACGACCCCCAGAACCACAATCTGGTGCTCTAACCAGCTGAGCTACATCTACCGTGTTACAAACAGTTGTTTGTTTTAGGTTTGCAAAAGTACCACTTCGCAGATACAAATACAAGACCTTTGTAAAAATTATCTTTCAAAAGTTAAGCGCTTTCCTTTATTATCTTCGTTAAATGCACCTTCATGGTATACCCAATTCCCTGAAACAAAGGTATCTGTTACGCTGGACTTGAAAATATACCCTTCAAATGGCGACCAGCCGCATTTGGAAAGAATATTACTTTTTTCAACCATCCAGGGTTTGTTCAGATCCACAAGTACTAAATCTGCATAATAGCCTTCGCGTATATAACCTCTTTTTTCAATCTGAAATAAATCGGCCACATTGTGCGACATTTTTTCGGCGATCCGTTGCAGGGATATTTTTCCCTGGTGATATTTTTCCAGCATGGCAACCAGGCTATGCTGAACCAGCGGCCCACCCGAAGGCGCATCAATATATGGTAACTCCTTTTCTTCAATGGTGTGCGGCGCATGGTCTGTAGCAATCACATCAATGCGGTTGTCCAACACAGCCTGCCAGATGGCTTCACGGTCTGCTGCCGTTTTCACTGCCGGATTCCATTTGATGTAATTCCCCTTCGTGGCATAATCCTCATTTGAAAACCATAGGTGATGAATACATGCTTCAGCCGTAATTTTCTTTTCTTTCAACGGAATTGTATTTGTGAAAAGATCCAGTTCTTTTGCTGTAGAAATATGCAGGATATGCAAACGTGTACCATGCTTTTTCGCCAATGCTACTGCCTTGGATGAAGATGCATAACATGCTTCTTCACTACGGATCAGATGATGATGTGTGGCATTCAGCGCATCACCATACAATGCTTTATATTTTTCTGTGTTGGCGCCTACAATCGGATCTTCTTCTGCGTGTATGGCTACCAGCATTTTTACCTGAGAAAAAATCCGGTCCAGCATTTCAGAATTATCAACCAGCATATCTCCTGTTGAAGAGCCCATGAATATTTTGATCCCGCACACATTTTTCGGATCCGTCTTCAACAGCTCATCTACATTACTGTTTGTCGTACCCATGAAAAAGGAATAGTTTGCCAGACTGGTTCTGGATGCGATCTCATATTTCTGTTCAAGCAATTCCTGCGTAACCGTTGCAGGCTTTGTATTCGGCATTTCCATGTAACTGGTTACACCACCGGCAACAGCAGCTTTGGCTTCTGTATAAATGGTTGCCTTATGCGTCAAACCAGGCTCTCTGAAATGTAC
>NZ_JBQCDF010000164.1:0-3683 GCF_051961495.1 Cytophaga sp.
TATTCAAAAGGTCTGATAGGATCGGTTTTTTCAAGTAATGCTGCCGCCTCTCTGTCTGCCATCATTGCTCTCGCTTCAATTTTTAAAGCATTTCTCTGTGCATTTAAAGCCATTGCATTTTCTTCTGTAAAAGCAACGGAAGTATTAAGTGACTCAAGTTGCTCATTATACCATACTCTAACTTCTGCATTTGTTAATCCAGTTGTAACTGTACTTTCAGTTGCCGCCGCCGCCGCTTCTGCTTCTATTGCCGCCGCTATTCTATTTGCAACAGCACTTTCTGTACTCATCATCCCCCAAGTACCCACAATAAGAAGACTTGAAATTCCAGCATCTTGTACTTCGGTACCTACGGCTGGAGCCCCATTCATATGAGTAAGACCTTCAGAAGTTATTCCAACATCTCCGGAAATTTTTGTTGAATATAAAAAAATTGCATCTAAACTACTATAAGTACTTGATAATACTATACCTGCTATTTTAGCTTCCGGAGTAGGCAGATCGTTGACTATTTCAATACCTTTTTCAATTTTTGCAGCTGCATTATATTCTGGTTCATATATATACAATTGATCACTTAGACTATTGCCTGCTTCTTCGAGTGTATTGAAATGAGGCTTAACATTTCCCAGATTATTTGTTGTTTCAGAATACTTACTTATATCGGATGTTTTTGTATTTTGAGTAGTACTACTGGTATTTTGTTTCATTTTCTGCAGTACATCATTAAACATACCAGCAGGAGGAGGAGGCATCACATAAATTTGACCTGATGTTGATCCGGCAGCAGATGAACCGGAGGTTCCGGTTACAGCTCCTGCACGTGATGTAGGTTGTCCACTACCTGATGCACCGCCAGACGGACTCTGAGGTTGACCTGGTGTTTCTGCTCCGTCAATATCCGTATTGTTGATAGGTTTATTCGAAGCATAAGGATAGGGGGACTGATATGCATACTTCCCCGCCAGCGGATCCACGCTAATAAACCTACAGGTCCATGGGGAGTAGTAACGCATGCCATAGTAATACAAGCCGCTCTCTTCGTCTTTTTCCTTGCCGCAGAAGCGGTAACGTTTTTTCGCATAAGAACCAAAAGAAGTTTCTCCGAATGGATAATACTCTTCCAGTGATACGGTTGTACCATTGGTGTCCAACTGCACACAGGAAGACCCGAGGTGATCAGATAAATTGTACTTAACAGCAGGAGTAGAGTCTCCCAGATCAGCCCCAATGCATTTGGTTGCGCCACCCATGATATGAATGATATTCTGTTCACCGCCGCTGCTGTACTGGCCAATGATCCATGTACCAATGGTTAAGTTGGGTATACCATCGTAACCGGTACTTTCCTTCGTATATTCAAAAGCTCCGTCAATATAGGTGGTCGCAGTATATTTGCCGCCCTGCCTGCGGGTAAGTTTCTTTACACGATTGCCAGATCCATCATAGAGGTAATGCGTATACTTGCTCGGCTCTGCGGTGCCGGTCTGCACAAAGAAAGCACGTAAGCGATCTGCACAGTCATATTCCAGATGCCTTGCGGTATCACCTTCGCTTGTCATGTTACCATTCACATCGTGCGTGAAGTTGTATGTGTTGCTTCCTATTACAATGGATTTTAATTTGTTTGTCGTAAAAGGAGAATCGTAATTAAACGTTCGTGTAAAATTGAACCAAACCTATAAGGTTTAGAAGATGGTAATATGCAATGTTATTTGTACTACTGTTTTTACTTTATAAATAAGTTCACTGATTATAAAACCTTATAGGTTTGGTTTCTGTTTTTCTCAGCTGATAATCTGTAACAACAGGTTTTTAAAAACCTTCATATTTCAATTTTAAACAATAAAAAAGGAGGGGTGCTTGTATGCATACCTCCTTTTTTAGAATACAAAGTAAATTTTATTTAATGAAGATCAACAGGTTAGCCGTTTATTTTTGTAAAACAGATAATCTGTAACACTACCCCTACCTACAATAGTTATTTACAGTTTTATTGAAATTTTTTTCCTTATAATTTTCTCGAATTAATACATCAAAATCTTTACATGCATTTTGATTGTCGTTAATTTCTATGTAATAGTTGGCTCTATAATAATATGCTTCTAAATTTTTATTGTTAATCTTTATACATTGTGTTAATGTTTCTATTGCTTTTTTGATTTGTCCCATTTCGTATAGTATTGAACTTTTAATCAAATAACAATGATCGTCATCTTTTTTTAGAGAAATTGCTTTATTAATATCATTTAAAGCCAAACCATATTCTTTTATATCCCAATAACATAAAGCTCTTTGTGCATATACATCATATTCATTTTTTTCGTTGTTTTTAATTGCTTGTGAGTAACTATATATAGCTTTATTTATATTGTTCTGACTATAATAATAATATATCCCTAGATTATAATTTAAAGCATATATAGTTGAATCTATTTGTTTAGCTTTATTATAACATATATAAGCTAAATCAGTTTTTCCAGTATTGTAAAAAGATTCTCCTAGATTAATATTTATGGATAAAGGATCTCCGTTTAACTCCTCTGCTCTTTGCAGATCTATTATTGCAAGTTCAAATTGATTGAGTCTATTATAACAGCATCCTCTGAATATGTATCCTTGCGGATCAGATTTATTAATATTTATTGCTTCAGAAAAAAACTTAATTGCATCAATATAATTTCCTTTATTGAAAGCATTTTCTCCTTTAAATAATAATCCTTCATATGAAAGTGTATTACATGAGAAAAATGCAATACAGGTTGCAAATAATAATATGTGTGCTATTTTCATTTTATCTAAATTTAAATCCTGCTAATATATTAAAAGATTTCTCTTGCTGTTGTATTAATATGGCATAGCCTTGTTGCATATCTCCCATACTTTTTACTTCTGACAATGAACCGAATTTGCCTGATAAAAGCCCTAAATAATCTTCTTGATTTACATATATCATTTGTAATCCAGTTTTAGAGCTTGGACGACTAGATACATAATTGTTAGTAGCTTCATATCCTTGAGAAACAGCGACTTTTAATAATTCTTTATCAACTTCGTTAGAAAAGTCTTCAAATACAAATGATAAAGGAAGAAGTGTATACGTTTCAGCCCTGCCTCTAATAACTTCAGTTAATGCGTAAGAATCCATTATAGGACCTGTAAATTCTGCACCTTTAGCTATTAATTTAAGACCGTTTGTTAATTTTGTATTAGGCAAATAATTCTTTGTTGTATAAGAACCATTTCCCATTTCTTTAGGTCTGGATATATCAAAATCATGTTTAGGTTTTGTCATACCAGGAGATTGATAATTTTTACCGTTACTAGCTCCCAAAAGTCCTTCTTCTCGGAGTTGTTTTTGAACATATTCTGCAGATTTACCAGATGCCTTTCCTGCTTCTTCAATGGTAGGATTAATAAGTTCAGAAAGTGGATGAGAATTATTATTAGTAGTGCTGCCGCTAGGAATTGTGGTAGCTGGATGCTTTTGATTATATCCTTCTTGAGATACAATTAAATCTACTCCTGTAGGAATAGATTTTTCTCCATAGCCATTCCAGGCTTTTAAATTATCTATACTTACGCCATACTTTTTTGATAAGGAGCCATATGTATCTCCAGATTGAGTTTTATGAAGATCTGTAATATTATCTCCATTGACATCCGTTCCTTGTGTATTGGGT